>JAIXYV010000026.1 GCA_027490055.1 Bacteroidota bacterium
AGGTAAAAATCCAGAAAGCTCTTGCGCAGTTTATAAGAAGCATTCAATCTTTTGATGCAAAATATGATGCCGGCAGAAGTCTGGTTCCAAACGACAATGTCAATTTCCCGAATTTTACTGCTCAGGAAAACACCGGTAAAAATCTATTTTTTGCGCCTCCTGTTTTTGATGCCAATAGCCTCAGAACTGGCGGTGGATTGGGTTGTAATGGCTGCCATAATGCCCCGGAGTTTGACATCGACCCAAACAGCAGAAGCAATGGTATAGGTGGAAGTATAGCTGGCGGCCCCGATTTCACCAACACAAGAGCGCCATCTCTGAGAGATCTTTCCAATTCATCTGGCAGACTTAACGGACCAATGATGCACACTGCTGTGATTAAAGACATCAAAACTGCTATTGGACACTATGGCAATCTTACCAATGCGGCTATAAACAATCCTAATCTTGACCCCAGATTAAAACCAAATGGCAAAGGTCAGCAACTACAACTTACCGCTCAAGAAGTTAATGCAGTCGTTGCCTTTTTGAACACCCTTTCTGGCGTCAATGTATACACTGCTAAGAAATGGGCGAACCCTTTCCCACAATAATCTTCTTGTAAAATAAAAAAGCCGATTCTCCTCACAGAGAACCGGCTTTTTACATACCGATTTATAGCATTATGACTTCGATATCATGATTAAATGTACTGCGTTTATATGCAACATATAGATACCTGAAGGCAGCTGATCCATCTTAATTTTGTACCTTTGCTCCTCTTTAATTACTGGAAGTTTATATGATTTTCCATTCATATCTGTTAGCACCAGAGATTCAATCGCTATGCTGGCATCCAGATAACATTCATCGGCTACAGGATTTGGATACAAACTGAACAATTCAGATGATTCAACTTGCTTGATACCAGAAGTGTTTTTGATACCAAAATGCCAGTTAGCAGTGTCTATACCTGAAAAATAAGCCCCATTCAAATCCATTAAAGTATTAGCAGGAAGTGCTACCGAAACCCAGGCACCTTCTTTAAATACCACAGAGGGATCAATACTTAACAAAGCGCCGTTGATAGTTACACTTGCAGAATTGATACTCACTTGCTTCAATAAGTTTCCGTTTTCGAAAATGCCAATACTCTTAACAGAATCTATCTGAATATTTCTATCAAATCTGATAGTCAATGAAGTTGACTGGTCGATACCCTTACTTAAATGCATAGGACTAAGACTCTGGACGACTGGTTGAGTTTGAGTTTTAAATAACCAGGCATTACCTCTCAACATAGCGCAACGATATCCAAAAGTATCAGCAAAGCAACTATCTATTTCTATTCTTATAACACTGTTGTATTTAAGTCCCCTTACTGGCGTTATAGTAACCACATTTCCAGTTACAGCAATCCTGGTACTTCCAACCGGAATACTATCCATCAATAAGCCATTTTCGAAAATTTTAACAGCACCGTCAGTTTTATGCACTTTTTCATCAAACACAAAATATGGACGCACTTTTACTGATACGCCAATAGTGCCACTATCTGGTGAGAAAGCCGTTATATAGGGCTTTGCGCGACGGGTTTCAAAATGCCAGTTAATTGTATCGATGGCTGTTGCATGATAATTAAAGGAAGAATCTCTTACACTTTTAGCACTTAATCGAACAGCGATATGACTGTTAAAAGGCAACTTCTTTAGGTGTCTGATACTTAAAACAGAATTCTTTACCGACACTAAATCGCTGCTCAATGAAATCGTTTCAAACAGTTGATTGTTGGCATAAATCAATACTGTGCCGGTTGACTTAATTACAGACTCACTGAAAACAACCTGAAGCGTCGAATCTGCCGCTATGCCTATGCTGTTTTTCGCAGGCTTTAAAGCTACTACAACTGGTGGCACTGCTTCATAGATACATGAATATGGAATAACATTCTTTTCTAATACCCTGCCAGCAGTTAGAGTTCTGCCGCTAAATGCAGGATAGGAAGACGGATAAAAAGTGCATCTGAACACTGGATTATTACCCTGTGTACCATCCGATTTTGGGATATTCCCTCCAATTGGATTTTTGTATTTCCAAACTGTTTTGCCAGCTGGCGTTACTTCAAAAAACAAACCCTGAACCCCACTGCATATCATGGTATTCCCATTAGGCATACGCTCGGCTCCAGAAATAATCTGTGAGTAAAAGTTAGTTGGAATCGAATCTTTGTAAATCCATTTAGGTGCAGTAGGTGCAAAAGGCAAACCTCCGCCATAAGACCCATTCGGTAAAATTGGTGTTTGTATAACTTCCACCGTCGAATACGCCGTATCTCTGTTAAAGCCATTATTGAACAACATGATACAACCAGAATCTTTATAGCCATTAGGAATCCAATAGGCATGATGCTGTCTGAATAACTTTCTGTCACTCGCACCACCCATATTATAAGCCTGCGGATTACCCCATCTGTATAATAAATCGCCGCCCTTATCAAACTGACCACCTTTATGTGTGCCTGCCTCAGCCTTACTGGTACTGTGATCGATGATCCAGAATTCTGAGACATTATGGCAACTCATCACAATCTGATCAAGGTCTTCATTATAATCAATCCCGTTGGCATGTATCCAGTCGTTAGTCTGTAAAGTTAATGCATAGTTTATATTCATTAATTCCGGATGCTGGTCAATTTGCCCATAATTAGGCAAGGTCGAATCAACATCCTGAACAATATGATCAAACAAATCCCATTGCCAAACAATCTCTGCACTGTCGGCACCGATAGGTTTTAATTCTATCAAACGCTCGCCCCACAAATCAGTCTGGTTGTTTTTGAAATTTTCTGAACGTCTGCCAAGATCCATTGCCTTCTGTTTTGAAATACTATGCCAGGCCAATACCATAACATTGCCATTCGGCATAGGCTTGATATCGTGATGCTGACACAAGGAATCATTAAATATTTTATATCGCCAGATTAACTGATTGTTCCAGTCGTATTCTTCGATAATACCACCACGACCACCAGCGACGCCAAAAGACGTATCGGTGTAGGTGCCAGTTTTAATTAAATGCCCATTAGGCTGCAAATACAATGACATGCCCGGCGTAAAAGGACTGACCCAATGGTGTACCCTTTGACCGCATTTGTTGATTAAATAAGTGGTGTCACAATTGATAGGTGAAAAAAGCACGTAACCATTTTCATCGTTACCTGATAGTTTTTTAAGTAGACCATAAGTTTTACCCTGGGCTTGTAATCCTGAGCTATGAAAAACCAGACTAGAAAAAATTAAGCTGACTACAGCTAATTTTCTGCATACATTAATAGAAAGCAGCATACGGAGATAATTATATGGCGAATATAACAAAAAAAAGCGAAAAACTCAGTAGTTGTTTTTCGCTTTTTTCAATTCTTTAAATATTAATGACTTACTGAATGGTATATCTCAATTTAGCCCCAAAAGTGGTTAAAGCTGTTTCGAAAGCATTAGATGCATGTGGCGTCGATGCTCTTCGTTCGTAGAAAATTGTTAAATTAACATTGGTATTAATCATATAGTTCAGATTCGGACGAATAGATACTACCCTCTGACCTCCTGCTACAGTATTCGTATTCTGATCAACCAATCTTACTACTGTGTGATTATTCGCAATACTAATATTCAAATCGAACAATAAATCATTCTCTAAATAAATACGTTTGCCATTGTATTTGATTGGCAATTTGAGTCCGCTCGTTCTGTATCCCATATTCAATGAGAAATCTTTTGACGTTAACTCTGTCAGGTTCGCATTTGGCACAAATAAAGTGACATTTCTTGATCTGTTAATTTTCACTCCGGCAGTGATACCTGACTTGGTAGTGATGTCTATACCGATTAGCGGACTGAACTGCTCTCTGATACTAACACTATTGATGTTATACTTACTAACCAGATCGACACCCTGTCTGGCTGAATCATTTGGATTGTAATACAAATTAGTCGTGTACCCACTTAAACTGTATGTTCCGGTATAGCGATGCTGTAAAGTAATATTAGTGAAAATCTTGCTTAGCTTCTTAATCTTACTTAAACCGTTATAATTGATATTCCAGTTTGGCAATGGTATATTTCTGAACGGACTTAAAGATACCTTCGACTGATTAACGCCTGTATAAGCAGACAAGAACGCAGGGATTAAAGTATTCTGAGCTTTCGCACCGTAGCCATAATAGAATTTCTTATTGCTTGGATCTACCATTTTCAAATACACACGCTCATCATTCATGGCCTGTCTCTGAGAAATCACAAAACGGGCATTCTCGAAATTGGTGTAATTCTGACTCGCCCATCCATTATCGGCATTTACTTTTTCGTTAGCGGTTCTGACAAAAATACCAGTCGTGTTGAAGGTACCAGTCTCTCTGATTGAAAAGTCTCTCCAATCTTGAGCTGTATCGTCGTATCTGAACAGCGACTGTAAGTTATTGTTCCTGCTAAGATTAAAATTCATCTGAATTCTAAAATCTTTGATAGGCTCTATCGTCGCATTTCCATTAATCGTTTTACTACTGTTCTCTGTGTAGAAATTATTTAATCTAACATCATTACTAAGTGAACCATTTCTAGCCAACTGGTATCTGATGTCTTCTTTCTGACTGCCTAAAATAAATGGCAAGCCTGGTGCATCATGAGCGAAATTCTGACCGAAGTAATCAATTGAATGTCTAAACCCTGGCATCATAACGCCATTTCTTTCCGTATAGTTTACACTCACATTTCTCAACATCATCAAGCCTCTTAAGAATCCGGTACCGAATGATTGTTTTTCTTTTTTGTTCTTGGCAGTTTCCGCAGAACCCTTTTCTACCGGCGCCGCTGCACTGGTTTTCTTTTTAGACGTTCCATTATTAATACGCTTCAGGAATGGCACTTTGTTATACAAACTCACCATATTAAACTGAGTATTAATATTAAGCTCTTTACTATTCTGAATGGTATTACCCAAAGTACTGTAGGCAGGAGGCGCCTGCATCCAACCGTAATTAGCACTGTATCTAACTGTTGAGGTAATCCAGTTTAATATACCAATTTTATCCAGAGGAACTGTATAGTTAAAATTAGCAATCTGATTGAAGTCGCGCATACGACCCAAAGCCCAGAAATCTTGTCTTACTGAATCTCGCTTCTCTTCGGTATTTAGCTGACCAAATGGTTCTTCGATACGCGAATTAACAGTGGCAGAATAATCCAGTTTCAAACTCTTTGTCAGAGGGAAATTGACATTGTACACCCTTTGCATGGTGAAATTCTTGTCAAATAAACGCGGTGTCAACTGCTTGAACTGGTCGTTGTTTCTGGCCAGCATCTCAGAGTAGTATCGATCCACATCCATACGTATCAGGATATTTTGAGGCATGGCCCTCAGGTTGAAATCGCGAACCAGTTTTAAATGCTTGCTCTTAACAAATTTAAATGGCTCCCATACCTTTCCTTTCGGAGAATACGCATAACCTATACTACCGTGATACGTTTTACTAAACTGATCTTCAACCTGAATATTTCTTCTTTGTAAATGTATGTATGAGTAGGTTAAATTGAAATTGGAAATACTCCATGGTAAAATCTTACCACTGCCAGTTGGATTTTTTCTAACATTGGTAAAGTTAACACTGTATCGTGTATTATAATCCTCTGCAGCTTTCAATACTGCCCGCTTCTCATCATCAGGTAATCGTTCTACGGCTTTCTTAAGCTCTATATCCGGATTTAACGGATTGAACTTCGGACGGATGATGTTACCACTGTAACCAATAAACATTGGAATATTAACGCCAGCTTTCTGAGGGAAGAATTTACCAAGTTCGAAACTGGATGCTAAGTCGAACTGATAATTATCGCTTAGGTTTCTTTCATTTAAACGTTTATCTATACCACCAAATCCAATGGTTGAAATATTACCTGATGCAGAAAGCGTTGCAAAGTCGGCCATCTGTGCCACTACCCTACCTGTCGTTGCCCAACCACCTTTGTTGGTAATATCTGTTACTCTTAATTCATTAAACCAAACCTCGCCGCATTTAGGATTATCTGTGTTGTTGCGTATACCAACCATGATAACTCTGATATTACTTAAATCAGGTAAACCTAATACAGATATCTTATGCCCCTTACTATTGAAATAAAAGAATGGTCGGGTTAACTGCACATTACTTTCTGAGCGCAAGGTTTTAGAGTTGAATAAATCTGCGAGTTCGAAATCAAATTCATTTTCAGCTTTCCATATCTGAGATGCCGCATAAGCACCATCTGGCGTCATTTTCAAAGGAATCTCGTACTCGTAATAATTGCCTACCAAATCAGTTCCAATTCTTATGAAAGCAGATAAGTCGCCATCCTTAACATCAGTACCTTCAGCATGCACAAACATTTTTAAATACCTGTAGTTTCTGATATCAAAATTCACTGTTTTGTATGCCGCTCTTGAATCACTTGGCTTTAGGTTGCAAACTCTTAAAGACAAAGACTGCTCGTTTTGCTGTACAAAATTCTGAGATGCCGGGTCGCGAACACGATCAATCCCCGGAGGTTCTACATACCTTACTGGTGAACGCTTGCCATTTTCTTCAATATTAACGGTAGACACCACAAAGGTCGTATTGTCTGTTGGATCCAATGGCACCACTGCACCAGGCTTATTCAATGAATGCAAATACCTTCTCCAGTCGGCTCTTACCAGTTGCATTTGCGCAAACCTTAAAATAGTACTGTCGGTAAAACCTTTCATGTACATACGCATGAAACGGATAGATTTAAAATCTGAAATATTACCTACAGATCTGGTGTACTCTCTGATTGGCACTTTAATCTGAATCCATTTGATGGTTTCAGTTTTACCATTCTTTAAAACTTTTTTAACTTCAGATACATCGGTAACGAAACCTTTTCCAGGCACCAGGTCTTCCGGACTTAAAGCAATCTCATAATTGAAATAGTCTTCTGTCTGATTCATGGTAAAGTCGTTATTAATGTCTTCGTTATCTGGAATAGTAGTAGCACTTTTTGGTGTACCATCTGGCAATTTATCTAAAGTTGAGTTACCCTGAAGATGATTAAAGCGTTTATAACGACCAATGATAGACGTTTTGCTGTTATTGTAATTATCATCTCTGTTGTGCAGATAATCATCGTTAGCGGGATCCGATAAAGCATCCTGATAAATTTTTGAATTGACACCAAAATTGGTCTTTAGTTCATTCAGATAAACGGTATCATAAGAACGCTCATCAAAGTCGTTGAAACCATCCAAACCTAAATCCTGATACTGTCTGGCATCCGGATCGTTATCAAAGGCATTGTTCAGCTGAGGCAGAATAGGAATACGGCCGTAAATAGATGTATCAACATCCTGAATATTGCCCTTTGGATTCAATCCATTCTCGAAAGATTTTCTTCTGTCTGGTAAAATATCCTCACTGACGTTTCCAAGATCGATATACAATTTACCTTTATTCGAACCAGTCTGATTATAGATGAACGGATCCATCATCCAAATCTCTATATAATCAATATTGGCTGCTTCAAAGTCGTTACTCTCTATTCTTCTCATCACACCACCCCAGGTACTTACAGGTTTCTTAAAAAACCCATCACTGGTAAAATCGTTGGTAGCATTGTAGTTATACTGACCTCTTTCTTGCGGGAAGAAAGCCAGGTCCAAGGTTGGCAAAATATTAGGTGCACCCTGAGCAACATTCTTATTCGGGAATACTTCGTTAACAGACACCTCACGCATGTAATGGTTACTTTGCATTTCTACATCCGTTGCAATATGTTCAGGTGTGTAACGGTCTTTTCTATAAAAAGTTGGGTCTATATTGTACCAGGCCAGTTTGGCTCTTTGATACCCCCAGGTGCGTTTATCCGGTGTGGTGAGATTCCACTCAGGGAATAACTGTGGTTGCGATTGCGGCAAACTCGCCAGTTTCCAGCTCGACACCAATCGTAAATCAAAAGTCGTTTCCGCACCTTCAAAATCGTCGAGATAACTTACCCCTCTGGTTTGATTCTGACCACGAGCCTGACCTGGGAAGATTCTGGCGTATTCGCCCTGAGCACTTAATCGGCTCTCTGCCTTTGTTTGTATAAATGGCAACTTGTCTACCAGTTTTGTCAGGAATAAAGATGAGGTTGCATAACTACCATCTAAACCGATAATAGTATTCAGCAATGGCTCATCACCGATATTGGTCTTAGGTGTTAAAGCTCTCTCGTACATGTGAAGAACCGTACCACCTAATAATAATTTCTTATTCGCCGTATAATCAAAACGCGCTCCCAGTAAGGTTTTCTGCTGAATGTTGAACATACTGTTACTTTCAGCAGACACTTTAATAATGGCGCCTGATTGCAAAATACCCTGATTGATGATGGTAACTTTACCTGCATTATAGTCGACAATGAAATCGACATTCTCTGTCAACTTAGTACCATTAGCGGTTACCACAACAGAACCCTGAGGCACGTTTAAGGCATTCAAAGAAATTTCATTGCTGCTGCTGCCTTTGTAACTTCCTTTCAAGAAGAACTTATTGTGAACAACATCCTGCTCTGCCAGCCATTTAGTGCTGTCATACAAAGCATCGAAAACATATTTGTTGGCCACCAGCGAATCGCCGTTGAACTTAGATCTTAAATAATTGCCAAATGGTTCACGAACCGGGAAAATAATTCTGCCATTCTTAGACTGGAAGGTAATGTCTTCAATCGCATCAAAAACACCGTCGGGTTTACTTTCTCCCTGACGATTGATTCTGTCCATGTTCATCACACGGATGATTGGAATACCTCCGCTTAAAGCCGGATAGTTATTTACCGGCATGTAATTCAAATCAGCACCTGAAGGGTCATCATTGTAAATCACATTGAGGTTTAAATCGTTGGCGTTAACATTGAAAGATCCTAAAGAATAAATATTCTTCATCATTAGCTCCCACATCGGTAACTTGGTTCTGATGATATTGTTCTTTAGCAGTTTCAACATCAGAACTTTACTATCGTCTCTGGTGCTGGCCACTTCAGAAGCAAATTCACCTACTTTAAAAACCTGACCATTGTAGGTATACTCAAACGCTACGGCTAATACTTCGTCGTTATTTAATGCTGTGTTCAGAGAGATATATCCTAAACGCTGATTAACGGTGAACTCCGACTCGTTTAATTGTTTAGCATAGGTGAGCAACTCATAATCCAAACCCTGCTTCAAATTTGGAAGCGATGTGTTCATCTGATCCAGACAGGTCTTTGATTGTCTGATATTATCCTTGTTGACATTATTTACGATGTCGTCATATAAACGATTCGCATCATTAGACGCATAAGGACGATTAGTACCTGAAGAGTTAAAAGAATTATAAGGACGGTATTCGCCTAAATCCATTAGAGATAGCACATCTCTGGTATTCTCGTAGTTACCACTTCTGTTAGTTACCCATACTTCAACCCTGTTGATCATCACACCAGAAGTTAATAATGGCAAACTTGACATGGCACCATCAAACTGATCTTTGAAAAACTGAGATAAGAAATAGTGTCTGTTTTGGTCGTAGTTATGAGCCTGGATATTGAAGTTGGTAATCTGCGCGCCACCATTAACGGTAGTTTCAGTACGCTGACCTTTATTCTGGGTTGCGATAAGGGTCATCCTTAGCTTACCAAACTGGAAAGATGTTTTGATACCGAAAAGCGACTGACCGGCCTGAATCAAACTTCCATTTAATGGCAAACTAACATTACCCAATTCTATGGCTTTAACCATCTGGTCTTCTTTACCTACCCAGTTCAGTTTGGTCTGATTATCGAAATCGAAGGTAGCATCCGTATCGTATTTAATACCCAGATTCAATGCATTACCAATTTTTCCATTGACATTTAACTGGATTTTCTGGTCGAAGTCAAACTGACCAGTCTTTTGCTGTCTGGCACTGAACTGAGGATTTCTTACAGTATTAAAAATACCACCGAAAGTTAACTCAGCTGAACCACTTGGCTGAATATCGACTAAGCCCCCTCTGAATACTTTATCCAGGATGGGCGGCGATTTAACCAAATTGATTTTCTTGTTGTTATTGTATCCGCTTTCTCCAGCATTACTCTTTGAACGCTGATCGAAGTAGCGCTTTCTTTCTTCTTTAGCGGTATAATCCATGTACTCCTCGCGGGTCATGCTGCGTTGTATCACTTTGCGACCAGCGACTTCCTTATACTCCTCGTACATGCCAGTTGAAGAATTGTATTCAACCACTGTTTTTACAGAAGGATCGTTTAAATCGAGATTGTTTTTATACCCTGGTTTCTCTGAGCCAGCATTGTCTTTTACCGGGTAAACCAATTTATTTTTACCTGTATCTGAGGTGTTTTTACCCGTATCAGCAGGCAGTTCTGTTTTGGCAGAAGGAGCTGCAGTTCTGTTTGCCTCACCTAATATTTCCGCTGCAAAATACTCTGCAATGACAGGTAAACCCAGCCATGAACGCAAGGTAGAGGACGAACTGAATACAGGAACACTGATGGCTAATACACTTAACCAAACTACTCCCCTTGACCAAAGCCTTTTATCCGAACGCAATGATTTCACAAATTAATATGTCTTAAAAAATCCAAAAGATAAATCGTTGAGTAGGCTTATTTTCTATAGGCTTTTGAGGGTTTTAAACTGCGAATATAACGACTTTGACCTAAAAAAATTGCTCCAAAAAAAAATTTATGACTTTAAAATTACAAATTCTTTGGCATTCAATTAATTTTGCAAACATTGAAAAAAAGTCTGCTGATAGCGCTGATTCTACTTTCCATTACTGCCAGAGCGCAGAGATACAGAGGTTTCCAGGTGAATGTCCTGCCTGGTTTTCTGATCGCTCACCGCGAATATATGGCCAATATGGAAGCCCATACCTACGGGATTGAACTGGCCTACAGCAGTGATTTCTCGGGCTGGAAGCAAATGGATGAGCAATATAAACATTTGCGCTGGGGCACTGGCTTAACCTATTTCAATATGGGCAATCCGCAACTTAACGGCAATGTCTATGCCTGGCATATCCATGTGGAAGCCAATCTGAAAAAACGCCCTCACCATCAGAGCACTCTGCGCTTCGGCTCTGGTATCGGCTACTTAAACAAGCCTTACGATCTTACTACCAATAAGAAAAACAAAGCCATTGGGTCTAAGCTCAATGGCAATATGCAAATCATTTATAAGCATTATTTTGATGTGGGACCGAAAAGCTCGCTGATCCTCGGACTTGGTGTTACTCACTATAGCAACGGCAATTTCAGACGACCAAACCTGGGCATCAATATGTTGCATTTCGATTTCGGCTGGCTTCAAAAGGTTAAACTATACGAGCAACCTAAACAAAAACTATTGCCTCAACTATTTCCTGACAATGGTTTCGAACTAAACTTTGGGTATGCCCGCAAACAAATAGCCGTGGCAGATACGCGCTTCTTTAATATCTATAGCTCAAGTCTGTTGTATTACTTTAAACACAATGCCAATCGCAACTGGAGAGCCGGTGTGGAATGCTTCTTCGATCGCACCTATCCTTATACGCTGTTTAACGAGGCTTCCCTCAAAAACTTAAAAGCTAAAGACATTACAGAGATTGCCGTGAAAGTGGGACACGAATTTCAGTTTGGCAGACTAGGCATCGTTACCGATCTGGGCACGTATTTATACCGTCCGAACGAGTATAAGAAACGAACCTACTTCGCCATTGGTTTCAATTATTTCTTTAATCAAGGCATAGTAGCGCAAACCCGACTGAAATCGCACATGGCTGTGGCCGACTATTTTTACTGGAGTGGTGGCTACCGTTTCAGCGATAAATTCTTAAGACATCAATGAGAAAGTACCTATTGATATTGAGTATTGTTTTAGGCGCTTGTCAGCAAGCGGATGATCTATTTACCTCCTATGGTGAAGTCATTACCGTCACCAGAAAAGTATCTGACTTTACCAAAATAAAAGCAGGCGAAAAATTTGACATCATCCTCATTCAAGACTCTTTAAAGGCTGGAACCATAGAACTAAGTGCCGGTAAAAATGTCATAGATGGCTACCTCACCGAAGTTAACAATGGTGAGCTATACATTAACAACAGCAACAAATTTAACTGGGTTAGAAAACTGCAAATCAGACAAAAAGTAGTGGTCTATTTCAAGGACCTTGAAGTCCTGCAAATTGATGGCTCTGCTAAATTCACTTCTCAGGATACTATCGTCAGCAAAACCAGCATCACTGTTAAACATGGCGGATTAGAGGATGCCGACCTGACAATCAAAGGCGATTATATATTTGTCGATTGCACCAATACTGGTGGCGTAAATCTCTCGGGTTCATGCTTCCTTTTGTCGTCGTCTGTTGATGATATCAGTTTCGTCAATTCTAAAAACCTGATAGCGGATAAATGCTATATCAACAGCTTCAGCAAAGATGATAGTTATGTTGATGGCAAAAGCGTTATGGACATTAAACTCTATGGCACTGGCAATGTCTATTACCGCACTGACATTAGCACAAGCGTCACCATAGAAGCCAAAGGGACAGGAAAAGTGATTAAATATTAAACTTCTTTTCTAATTACTTTACTGATAAAGTAAATGTAGTAAACAAACATACAGAACATACCCATGGTGATGATGCGATAGAAATTAAATACATCTACCATATCGCGACCAACAAAATCTACCCAGGTCAACAAACCGGAAAACAATACTAAAACAGCAAAAGTCAACCAGGTTGTCCATTGTTTCAGCGATAAACTGATAATCATTATCACCAGCCAGAGTGGCGAGTAGAACAGGTAACTATATTCTCTCTGATGCGGAAAACACAAAGGCGCAAGAGCCATAAATGCCGCCAGCACAATGACATGATGAGACAGACCAGCAATTGGTTTACGCACTTTAATCGCCAGATAAACTGCTCCAGACAAACACAATACCCTTACAGCATTGGTAAGTAAAAACAATTGAGCTTTAGACCAGGAGGCAATGTTCAATTTGGGTTCAAGATACACTGGCTCGTCTGAAAGAAACTTAGTAATTAGTGAACTGATATCCAGAATGCCATATTCATAGGTTTGCATCACATGAATATCACTCACCGGATTTAAGGTTTTAGCCCATTCGCCCAGCAAGATCCAATTGTAATTCCAACCAAATAACAAGGCTGGGAAAAAAGTATACAGCAATAAAAATCCAACACCGGCAAAAAGGAAACGCCACCTTTCTGTTGATACAACGATCAAATAAGGCACCACCACCACTGGCAAAATCTTAATATTAATTCCCAGACAAATAATCGCCGCGGCCAGAAAAGTTCTGCCATTTTTTAATTGAACATACGCTTCCAGCACTGTCCATAAAATCACGATAGTAATCTGATTGGAGACATAGTTGATCAAGATGATTTTAGACATGATCAGCATCAAAACAAAAAAGATCAGCAGTCTGCCTTTTGTTCCCTCAGGAATCAGTCCTTTTAAAATAAACAATGTCCTGAACAAGAGTATGAAATTTACTGTAAACCAGACCCATTTTGCCGCTACTATGCCAATACCCTGCATACTCGACATCCACGCCGCAAACAAGACACTGTAAAAGTATTTTAAATTGTAATGGTGAGGCTCTCCATAAATGTTTTCGCCATTCAGCAAACGTTTTCCTGCATGATAGAACACATTAAAATCGTCGAACCCACCAGTATCTCTGTTCTTCAGTGATAGCATCCACAAGGCATAAGCCAGAAACAGATAATAGATTGGATCAATCTTTTTTAAGATCGCTTTCAGATTCATAGATGTTTTGATTTTAAAACTTTTTTGAACTTATCTTCTTCATCAAATAAAAAATAAGGGCGAACAGGTAAACTGAACAATGGCACTTGCCCAAATTCTTTTATCAAACCAGGCGCACTTAATTTCACGGCATCTTTCTCAGTACAAATAATAATGGATTTACTACCTGCATCTTTAAGTACAGTCTTTATATCCTCTGCTGTATAGCTGTGATGGTCTCTATAGGAACATGCCAGCACTGGTTTTCCAAACGACTGGCAAAAGGCTATAAATGAATCGGGACTGGCGATGCCGCTTAACGCAATCACATGATCAAAATCGATGTCTGCAAAAGATGTTTTACCTTTAACATCAATAGGTGTACCAGCACTTAATCCGATAAAAAACACTTCCTGACCATCTATAGGATTGATGGCTTGAATGGTTTTAACTTTATCTTCAAGTCGCAAATCCGCTGGACATTTAGTCATGATAATACAATCAGCCCTTTTATCACCAGTTCTATACTCGCGGAGGCGTCCATAAGGCATGGGATAATCCTGAAAATAAGGCTTGTTGTATTCGCTCAGCATCAGATAAACATCGGCCTTAACAGCACGGTGCTGATAGGCATCGTCTAACAACACTAATTGTGTATCACAAGATTCAAGATATTGTAAACCTTCTTGTCTTTTTTCTGCTACTACAACTCTGGCATTTTTTAACTGACGGTAATACCAGAGCGGCTCATCTCCAATAGTTTCTGCAGTAGAATCTGGAACAGCTTCGATTAGACCGCTACTCGAACGACCATAGCCTCTTGAAAGAATAGCTGTGTGATAACGGGCATTAAATAACTCATACAAATAGGCCGTCATGGGTGTTTTACCCGATCCACCTACCTGAAGATTACCAATAACAATGGTCTTTAACGATGACTGATAAGCTTTGAAAATACCTTTATCGTACAACACATTTCTGAGAGATGTGATCAATCCAAACAACCATGAAAAAGGCAGTAAAATAAATTTCATTGCTTATGCACGCAAATGTAATAAGAAATTAGTATTCGATACTCACCAGATAAAGGCCATGAGCAGGCACAGAAGTACCGGCATTGCGTCGGTCTTTGCTTTCAATTATCTCCATGAATTTTTGCTGATCAATCTTACCCTCTCCTATTTGTGTCAGTGTGCCAACCATGGCGCGCACCATATTGCGGAGAAAGCGGTTCGCTGTCACTTCAAATATGAGGATATTCTCGCGGTAATACCATCTTGCTGCCATCAGATTGCACTCATAATGTTTGACATCTGTATTCACTTTACTGAAACACCCAAAATCGTGTGTGCCAATAATAGAACGGCAGGCTTTATTCATTTCTTCAATATCGAGTTCAGAATACCATCTGACAGCATGTTTATTAAGAAATGGATCTTTCTCAAATATGATCTGATATTCGTAGGTTCTTGAGATTGCGTCGAACCTGGCATTGAACTCACTGCTCACCATCTGACAATCGTGAACCGCTATGTCATATGGTAAAATACCATTCAGACTTCTGAGAAAACTAGCAGGCAATTCCTGCTCAACATCAAAATGCGCAAAATACTGACGGGCGTGTACACCAGTATCGGTGCGACCGCAACCAACAGTTTCTACAGACTGACGGGTAATCACCGATATGGCATTATTCAAAACCTCCTGCACAGTTGTGCCATTTGGCTGTATCTGCCAGCCCTGATAATTACCCCCGTCGTATGATAGTTCTAATAGATATCTCATGTTTAATAAAAAAGGCAGCTTTTCAGCTGCCTTTCTGAATCGTTTAATTATTAATAGTTCCCCCGGCTGCAATCCAGGCGGTAATCTGCGCTTTCTCAGTGGTGTTTAATCCACCCATTGTTCCGGCGACAGATTTAACTGTTATCATCGACTTCAAGGCGACGATGTCACAGTCAGTTGCAAAAATACCTTTAGGCGCTCCACCTGTTCCTGCAGTATGACAAGCCTGATTACATTTAGTAGCAATCAAAGCTGACACATCCGTATACATCGGACCTTTAGTGGTGTTCTCTCCAACTGTAACTGTTGCAGTTTTAGTGCAACCGTCAACATCTTTGGCAGTGAAGGTATATGTACCAGCTGCTAATCCACCAAAAACAGTATCAGCCTGAAAGGCACTGTTGCCTTGCTGAAAAGTGAATCCGGTTGAACCAGTTGCACGCAATGTCACCTTCCCGTTAGAAGAACATGAAGCGGCAGAGACTGTTGTGGCTGTAAGAACAATGTTCTTTGAAGCACATTTGTCTGTTGTTGGCTCAGGATCACTTTCTGAAGAACAGGCAGAGAAAACCACAACAGAAGCAAATACAGAAGATAAAATTAGATTTTTCACAAGCATAATATTTTAAAAATTAAGGCAAAATAATTCAAAAGCTTCAACTCTGCAATTATTTCTTCATTTCAGCATAAAACTTGTAGAAATATGGAATGGTTTCAATCCCTCTGTAATAGTTGAACAAACCATATTTTTCGTTTGGTGAATGCAGGGCATCGCTATCCAAACCAAAACCCATTAACATTGATTTAATGCCTAATTCAGCTTCAAATAAAGCAATGATTGGAATACTTCCACCACCTCTGGTTGGAATTGGTTTCTTACCAAACGTAGCTTCCATGGCTTTAGATGCTGCAAGGAATTCGATACTGTCTGTAGGTGTTAATACAGGCTCGCCTCCATGGTGCTCTGTCACCGTTACTTTAACAGAAGCAGGAGCGATTGATTCAAAATGTGTTTTGAATAATTGAGAGATTTTATGGGAGTTCTGACCAGGTACTAAACGCATGCTGATTTTCGCATTGGCTTTACTTGGCAATACGGTTTTAGAACCTTCGCCGATATAACCACCCCAGATACCGTTCACTTCTAAAGTCGGACGAATACTGGTTCTTTCCACTGTGCTATAGCCTTTTTCGCCCCAGACATCGTCTATGGCCAGATCTTTTTTATAGGCATCCAGACTGAATGGTGCTTTGGCCATTTCAGTTCTGTCTTCTTCACTTACAACGATAACATCATCATAAAATCCAGGGATAGTGATATGGTTGTTCTCATCGTGTAAAGAAGCAATCATCTGACAAAGGATAGTCGCCGGATTAGCTACTGCTCCACCGTATACACCTGAGTGTAAGTCGCGGTTCGGACCAACAACTTCAACTTCCATGTAGGCCAGACCTCTTAGTCCGATATCAATACTTGGCGTATCATTAGCAATCATACTGGTATCACTTACCAGAACAACATCCGCTTTTAATCTGTCTTTATTCGCTTTGATGAAAGTACCAAGGTTGGCAGAACCAACTTCCTCTTCACCTTCAATCATGAATTTCACGTTACAAGCCAAGGTATTGGTTTGCATCATGCTTTCAAATGCTTTTACGTGCATGTACATCTGACCTTTATCGTCGCAGGCACCTCTGGCGTAAATAGCACCTTCAGGATGTTCTTCTGTTTGTTTGATAACAGGCTCAAATGGCGGCGAATGCCAAAGTTCAACCGGATCAGCAGGCTGAACATCATAGTGACCATATACCAGAATGGTTGGCAGTTCTGCTGATACAAATTTTTCGCCATAGACGATCGGATGACCGGCAGTAGGGCAAATTTCAACATTGTCTGCGCCAGCAGCTTTTAAACGCTCAGCAACAAACTCAGCAGTGCGTGCCACATCAGCAGTATATTTGCTGTCAGCACTCACAGATGGAATTTTTAGCAGGTCCAGTAATTCGTTCAGAAAACGGTCTTTGTTAGCTTCGATGTATGGAATATGGCTCATATATAAGATTTATTTCAGATTGCGAAAATACATGATTTTACTATAAAAAAAACCGATTGTGCTATAAATCCTCTCTTCATTTCAAAGCAATTCAAAATAGAAAAATCACTATAATCCATTAAATTCGCATCTCTAATTTAATAACACTTTGAACAGAATCACTCAGCTTTTTAATATTCAGTATCCTATTATTCAGGCAGGCATGATCTGGTGCAGTGGCTGGAAACTGGCCTCGGCGGTGAGTAATGCGGGCGGACTGGGACTAATAGGTGCGGGAAGCATGTACCCTGATGTGCTTAGAGAGCATATTCAAAAATGCAAAGCCGCAACCGATAAACCCTTTGGCGTAAATGTGCCTCTGCTCTACCCAGACATCGAACAGCACATGGCCATAATTATAGAGGAAGGCGTTAAAATCGTCTTTACCTCTGCTGGCAATCCCGCCACATGGACCAAACATTTAAAAGACCATGGCATTACCGTGGTGCATGTTATTGCCAATACAAAATTTGCTAAAAAATGTGCCGACAGCGGTGTGGATGCGATAGTTGCCGAAGGGTTCGAAGCTGGCGGTCATAACGGGCGCGAAGAAACCACCACCCTCTGTTTGATTCCTGCCATTAAAGAAGTTTGCCAATTACCAGTCATCGCTGCGGGAGGTATTGGCAGCGGTCAGGCCATCGCCGCAGCTATGTCACTCGGTGCAGATGCTGTTCAAATAGGCAGTTTATTTGCTGCCTCCGTAGAAAGCAGTGCGCATGCCAATTTTAAAGAAAAAATTACCAGTCTTAAAGATGGTGATACCGAATTATCTTTGAAACAACTGACGCCTGTGCGTCTGATAAAGAACGAATTTTATCAAACCGTAAAAATGGCTGAACAACGCTGTGCCACTTCTGAAGAGCTCGTGCAGATTCTAGGCAGAGGTCGCGCGAAAAAAGGCATGTTCGAAGGCGATATGGTTGAAGGCGAACTTGAAATTGGACAGGTTGCCAGCACCATCCATGCCATTCGACCCGCTGCTGAAATTGTTGAACAGCTGGTCAAAGATTACAACGCTACTATTCCACTGCTAAAACCATTTTAACTTGGAAGAATTTCAAATACACACACTCGACAACGGTCTAAAAATCGTCTATAAACAAGCCCCTTCAACGGCTGTAACGCATATTGGCTACACCATTGATGCGGGATCCAGGGATGATGGCAGTTTGCCTGGCACTGCGCATTGCTTTGAACACATGCTGTTTAAAGGCACCAGAAAACGCAATGCCTTTAATATCATCAACCGACTGGAAATTGTTGGTGGCGAAATGAATGCATTTACCACTAAAGAAATAACTGTGCTTTATGCCAGTATAATTAATGATTATGCAGAGCGGGCATTAGAACTTTTATCTGACCTGACTTTCAACTCTAACTTCCCTCAGAAAGAGCTTGACAAAGAAAAAAAAGTGATTGCTGAAGAAATCAATATGTACCTGGACACGCCTGAAGAAAACATCTTCGACGAGTTTCAGGAAATGGTCTTCGCAGGACATTCGCTTGCCCCTAATATTTTAGGTACACCAAAAAGTTTGGAACAGATTCAGGCGAAAGATCTATTGAATTTCCACGGCAGGTATTACCATCCAAAAAATATTGTTTTAAGTATCAGCTCGGCTTTACCATTAAAACAATTCATTAAATGGACCGACAAGCACATTCAAACCGGAAATAAATCATTCACAGAAATTAAAAGGCCGTCTTTTAAACTATACGCCCCTAAATCAGAGACCAAGACAACTGACCACGTGCAATGCCATGCCATATTGGGCAATACCTGCTACCCTCAGATGCACCCCAACAGATTGCCTATGTTATTACTAAATAATATTTTGGGCGGTCCGGGGATGAACTCGCGATTAAACCTCAGCGTAAGAGAAAAGTACGGTTACACCTATAATGTAGAAAGCGGTTATACGGCATTTAAAGATACTGGCTTATTCCATTGCTATTTATCGACCGAGAAAAAGAACTTAAAGAAAGCGGTAGAGCTGATTAAAAAAGAACTTAAAAAGTTGCAGGAAGTACCACTTACTAAAACGCAACTACAGCATGCTAAAATGCAGTTTAACGGACAGATAGCGCTTTCTGAAGAAAACAGAATGAATATTATGCTGATGCTGGGCAAGAATATTGTACAGAATTATCCAATTGAGTCGCTGAGTGAAGTTATGCACAAAATCAATCAGATTACAGCAGAGCAACTTCAGCAAATAGCCATAGAAATTTTTGATACCGAGCAATTGAGTTATCTTGCGTACCTATCTGAATAGGACTTATGAAACCACTGCATAAGATCATCAGGCTGATCGCTTTTGGCGAAAGCGAGTCACTCGATTTCAAACAAACTATTTCTGACGCATCTAAAATTGCGAAGACCATTGTTTCTTTTGCCAATAACAAAGGAGGCACTTTACTAATAGGTGTGCGAGACAATGGCAGTATTGCCGGCATACGTTCTGAAGACGAAAAGTATATGCTGGAACTGGCAGGCACATTTTATTGCTCTCCTAAAATTGACATCGTATTTGTAGAGCATGAAATAGACAAGAAGATCGTTATTGAAGCACATATTCCTGAAGGCAAAGAAAAACCCTACTACGCTAAAGCCGAAGATGGCAAGTGGTGGGTTTACCACAGAGTAAAGGACGAAAGTCTTCAAGCCAGTCCGGTGATGTTCCAGGTTCTGAAGAAACAAAACCGCCACCAGGACGAGTTGAGTTCTTATAGTTTTCTGGAATCTGAAATACTCAACACTTTGCCCATTGAAAAAGGCATTACTTTAACCGAATTACTAGGCTTGTTAAAAATAAAGAAAAACAGGGTAATTTATAGCCTGGCTAAACTGATCCATTTTGGACTCGTAAAAGTGGAATATCTCCACAAAACCGAGATATTTTCTCTAAAGGTATAATAATTATTCTTGAAATTAATTTTTATACCCCTGAAAATCACATCTCTAAAAAAAATAACAATCTTTTTACTTTAAGAATTGAAATTGAATCAAGCGTTTCGTATATTTGTGTATAACATGCTGTTAATGAGTAAGTTTAATTACTTAATGAGTAAAAAAACCTATTCAAACAGTGTTTAAAAATCAACTAAAAGAAACAATTATGTTTTGCAAATTGTACAAATGTGTGATCCTTATTCTAATGCTTGGGCCATTTACTAGCAGGGCTCAGTCAATAGATTTTATTGCAGGTGCTTCCACCAGCCATTTTCTTGGCGATTTAGGTGGCAAGTTCACTTTAGGCACAAACGATATATCTGACTTAGACTTACCCTCTACCAGATATGCTATTACTGCGGGAGTTAGATTTAATTTAAACCGCACTTTCTCTATCCGTACCAATTTATGGTATGCCAGAGTTGCAGGTAGCGATAAATATACCAAAAACCGTGAAAGACGAGGAAGAAACCTGAACTTTTTCAGCAGTATCTACGAAGCCGATGCGGTTCTTGAAATGAATATCTGGAGGAGTCAGGACCGCAAGAAAATATTCTACGTATTTGGCGGTGTTGGGTATCTCCATTTTAATCCGAAGACCCGAATGAACGGTCAGGTTTACGAGTTACGCGACTATGGCACAGAAGGACAGTATGCTATAGCGGGCAAATCGCCTTACGCTTTAACCACTATGTGTTTTCCAATCGGCTTTGGTTATAAATTTAAACTTAGCAAACGTGAATTCTTAACAGTAGAAGTTAACTCACGTAAATCTCAAACAGATTATATCGATGATGTTAGCACACGTTATGTAGATGCTAATTTATTAACCGCAGCTAAAGGTCCTACTGCCGCTGCTCTGGCAGATCGCAATATCTCTGATATCCCTGGCTTTAGCGATCCCGGCTCTATACGAGGCGACCCTAAAGATATGGACTCTTACTTCTTCTTTTCTTTCTCTTACAACATCACACTTGGCGTAGGCAAAGGTGGCTATAGCTTCGGAAGTGGTCGTCGTCCTAGAGGTGGTATTAATGGTAAGCGTAAGTGCTTTGAGTTCTAAGGCAAGGCCTGAAAGGTCTCTGGTTTCAATATTTTTTTATTAGTGTTTTTGTTCAGGCATCGCTGATGCGGAAAATTTTGTTCGCCTGCGGCGGGCCTAACACAGATCTCGCTGATAATTTCCCCTCCTTCTTATCTTCATTAAATTTTTCAATTTAATGATATCAAAGGTCATCCCGTTAAAACGAGATTGGATTACGCGGATATCGTCGAGGGTAAACAAGTTAATTGGATGTTTATAATTACGCGGCGATATTCTTGCGACGATTTCCGCGTCATCCGTCAAAGACATGCGTAGCATGGTTGCAGGCGCCTCGATTGGCGGGATAATATCCGCGAAATCTGCGTCTGAAACCCGTAGCGTGGATTTATCCTCTGCTACTGGGTACCTCCCGGAGGGGCCTAATATGCCATCTTCTACAAATATTATTCAAAGGACTCGCGCTCATTAACCGGCACCACTGGGACCGGCCTGTAAAATTTTACGTCTATTACCAAAGATCCTGCAGCATCGCTGATGCATCGAAGTGCATACTCATGAGGTGGTTTCCCTATTAACCAATATCCAACAACCAATAACCAATAACAAATAACCATTAACCATTAACGAATAACCATTAACCAATAACCAACAACCTAATATGGCCATTTATTAGCCGTATTGCTATACGTTTCTATTGTGAATTTTAACTGAGCAGGATAATTAAACTGATTGCTGTCTGCTATTACCAAAAAGACGCCTATTCGCAGGCGCTCTTTCCATAAACGAA
Source organism: Bacteroidota bacterium (assembly GCA_027490055.1). Lineage (GTDB taxonomy): Bacteria > Bacteroidota > Bacteroidia > NS11-12g > UBA955 > JABMMZ01. The sequence continues at coordinate 22,474 of JAIXYV010000026.1, forward strand.
TGATTTTCTCGAAGCCAAAAAAGGCTTCTACATAGAGCAATTCTTTGTTAACAGAAATTAATGGGTCGGTGTTCTGACGAACCATATCGCGGGTATATAAAACACCTCCTCCAGCAACTTCTATAATATTTAACTTCTTTAAAAGCGGAATTTTATTGAGTATCGCACCGTTAAATCTATGCAGATAATGCCCTTCGTAAAAACGCTTGATGGTAGAATACGAGGTGTCTATTCCCTGGAATGAATACAATGGATTAGTAAAGAAAATCGGCCCCGCACTTCTGTGAAAACGCTGATCCACCAAACGCAGATCTCTGATATTTAAAAACTCGCCACTTAAGACTCTGTACTTACTAATACCAGCCAATCCCACTTTTACCTCCTGTTCCATTAAGAGTTCCAGAAAATCAAAATCTACCACACTGCCCATCACTGGCAATCCTTTGCGGTACCTGATGGTAAATTCGGGCCACGATGAACCCAAAATCAACTTCTGGTATGGCTCTCTGATGTATTTCTGAAATGGCACATAACTCAATGAAATGGTGCCATAAAAGGCTTTGTAAATACTAAATTTAACAATATCCGTATTGCCACCCCACAAACTATCACCCCGAGAATCAAACTTCATGTTATCAATCGCTCGGCGGTTTGAATATTCTGCACCGTTACCGAGGTATAATCCATTTAACAATTCAACTCTGTGCCATATGCTGCCATAATCGTGGGCATAGAAATTATTACGGGTAAAGAGCTTCAGCCACGAATTGTATGGATTGATGACCCCAAAATCAGACCCGGCACTTACTGAATAAAAGCCCCTCTTGAATGGATTATAAAGTCTTGACACTGTCAGACTGCCCTTCAAATCTTTATTTATGGTTCCGAAATTGACGGTTGGTGTGACACTTATAAATTGTTTATTTTTAAACTCTCTGGAGTAGAATACCCAGTAGTTAATACGCGGACCAGCTATATAAAATGGCGTGTAGGTGGTTATCAGTGGCTTAAAGAACCAGTTGCGCTCTTTGCTCCTCAAATAGTTTCCCTGACCCGTTAAGAATAGCTTCTTAAAGGTAATCTTGTTGTAAATGCCATCTGTAGAATCTTGCCAGTGCTTCTGCGAAACTATCGCACGCATACTATCTGAACGTCTTATAAACGCCATTTCTTTGGCCGAATAAGGCTCTAAGCGTATCGTCTTCCAAAAGCTGCTATCGCGTTCATAGGCTTCTTTGGTGGTGCTACTTAGCTCGTTATTGAAAAAGCGTTTTTTAAACTGTTGGTTAAATTTATAATTGGAATAATAGACGATGGTACGACCGCTATTAACCGTCTTGCCGAACTTAGCATGGTAATTAAATTCCTGCGACTTTAGTACGTAATGTGAATCGAGATTTTCATACTGCTGACTGACCTCAAAGACATCATACTCTACCATGTGATACTTTGGAATAGTTAGGCGGAGCGAGTGAATGCACCAGACACTATCTTCAATTATCAGCTCTCCTGATACCAGGGCATTACCAAGCATACCGGGAGTAACACGAATTTTATGATAGGTCTTATTATTCTCCTCATAGGTCTTGATCATTTTGAATTTATACGCAATCAATCCGCTGTTGCTGACCGGCGAAAGAATTGGCATTTCAGACAAGGCCGGCAGTTCGAGTAAATTCCTGTAAAAATTAAAATTACCATCCGTATGGGTTAGGTAAAATAACCCTGACTTACTGCCGCGAACCTCTACCCCATTTCGTTCCTCTTTAATTTTATCAGGAGGCGAAAAATGCACAGTTAGAGATACTTCTGCCATATTCAAACCCCCTGAAGGCGCAACTTTAGAGGTGTCATTTTTTTTCCTGGTAGTCTCTGCACTTTCTGTTGCCTTGATATAAGCATCAACAGAATACGCTTCCATGCGATTGAATTTATATTTGTTATCAATGACTTTCTGGATGATTTCCTCAGAGCGGTCTGATTTCTTAGAAGACACTCTGGCTCCTCCCATCTGAGTATGAAACTCTTCCATCATCACGCTTAAATCGGCATCTTTTCCTGAGACAATGACAGGCATCTTCAGGGTTTTAAAACCCTGCATTGTAAAAATGGCGACATAAGAGCCGTCCATTACCTGAATAGAATAATGGCCTTTAACATCTGTAGTGGTTCTTAAACTGGCATTATCTTCAAGAGAAACCTGCACGAATGCCAGTGGTTCGTTGAGGGCATTTTTAACCGTTCCGCTGATCGTGTAAAACTGCGCTTTTGCAGTCGTTAGACAAACAAATGTCAGCAGGAGTATGGTATGACGGAGATTAAAAAGCAAAATCTACAGGAAGTAACGCAATTTACTGCATTTTGTTACATATTGCCATCCATAAGTCTATGAAGGCCTCAAAAAAATCGGATAAAAGTTTAGAATTACATGGCCGCAGCAATAGCACTGGCTAGCTTTTCGAATTCTTCCTGATTCATTTTAATGCGTTCGCCAGTAAAATTCATATCCCCAATACTGTTCATTGGGATCAGGTGTATATGAGCATGCGGCACTTCTAGTCCAACTACCGCTACGCCGACCTTTTTACAAGGCACAACAGTTTTAAGCGCTTTAGCTACCTTTTTTGCAAATACATGCATGTCGGCCAGGTGATCATCTTCCATATCAAAGATATAGTCGACAGCCATCTTTGGAATTACCAGGGCGTGTCCGGTGGCAACGGGACTAACATCCAGGAAAGACAGAAACTGTTCGTTTTCTGCAATTTTGTAACAAGGAATTTCTCCAGCCAGTATTTTAGAAAAGATGGTAGACATATCAGAGAGAGATGGAAATAATTTCCAGTTTAACGATACCTGCAGGCACGCTTATTTCTACTATGTCACCTTTGGCTTTTCCCATTAAACCAGAACCAATGGCAGATTTGCTGGAAATTTTACCCAATTTCATATCGGCTTCTTTTTCAGAAACGATCATGTATTCCATTTCGCGGTTAGCGTTCAGGTTTTTTACTTTGACCTTACTAAGCAGGTTGACTTTAGAGATATCCAGTTTGCTTTCATCAATTACTCTGGCTTTAGCAAACATGTCATTCAACTTAGCAATTTTAGCTTCAAGTAAACCCTGAGCTTCTTTTGCGGCATCATACTCTGCATTTTCAGATAAATCACCCTTATCTCTTGCTTCAGCAATCTGTGCACTGATAGCAGGTCTCTGCACTTTTTGTAAGTGCTCTATTTCTTTCTTCAGGTTGTCGTAACCTTCTTTGGTTAAATAAACGATTTCGCTCATGTTCTAATAGCTTTTAAAAAAAACAAGTGCTTCCATGATGAAAGCACTTGTGCAAAGTTAATAAAATTTATTATTAATTAATCTATTTGAATTCTTAAACCGAAAGTATGGGTACCAGAGAAAGGTCTGGTATGTCTGTAAGAATAATCTACGCCAACGATACTGTTGCTACCTTCGCCTGATTTAGACTTGATAGGCAATTGAACAGTAGCACCCATATTCATACCTGTATAGGCATTGTTTCTGGTGTCGTAATTGAAGATCCCTTTTTCGTAGTTGTAACCAGCTCTCAGCATTAACATTTCTTTGTAAGCATACTCTAAACCAAAAGCAGTTTGATTGCTAGAGGCAGTGTTGCTGGTGAAACTTAATGCAGTGGTCAATCTGTGCCAGTATACATCTTTCTGGTTATCCAGTCTGAAGTCGTACGCCAAACCAATATTAATGAAAGAAGGCAATGGCGTTTTATCAGATCTCTGAGAAGTTGTAGTGGTAAAGTTTTTGTCGTTAAGGTTCGACTTAGCGGCAAGACCATCACCATAGTAACGAACGTCTGTACCAAGGTTTTTGATACTTACACCGAAGCGAATATCAGAACCGCGACCAGCTGCAGGGTTTTTCTCTGCATCTTTATACTTCTCAGTTCTTTTAGTCATCAAATCGGCGTATTGTAAACCTGCGTCGATACCTACAGCACTTACTCTAACATCTGGCGTAGACTCAGAAGCAAGTTTAACGTTTAAACCTGCAGAGATCTTTTCACCGAAGTTATAAGCATAGCCTAGATTGATATTACTGATAGATGGTTTGTATGTACCGATACCACCATCTGGCTGATCGTAGGTAGTGATTGGAATCTGACCGAGAGAGAATGAAGACACGCTCATACCGATGACACCATCTTTATCTTTACCGATTGCCTGAGCAAAACCGAATGAATTGATATTGATCCCTGTTCCTACTAACCATGCAGATCTGCTGAATGCCAGTTCTGTACCGTTTACTTTACCTAAACCTGCGATGTTCCAGAAGAAAGATTCAACTCCAGACACACCAGCAGAATTGGCATTTCCCATACCGCTCGACTGAGCCCAGCCGTTCACCATCAGTTGTGTAAAACCGTACTGACCGGTTCTGGCAGGAGCAGACATTTGAGCATATCCTGCAAGCGCACAAATGAAAGTGATTGCTAATATTATATTTTTTCTCATACTGATTTTTCTAAATAATTATTAATAAGTGTCCAGGTCTAACTGACGCATTACGCCATACCATTTTAAAATTTTCTCCCCCAGGTCGCCGCAGTCAACATGGATAATATAGAATCCACTCGCTACCGGCACCTTACCATTGTTCTTCAAATCCCAGTCAACAAATGTTTCCAGATCATCTTTCTCAATTCTTCTTACCAGAGTACCATTCAATGAATAAACTGAAATTGTACATTTAGGAGGTAAGTTGGTGATTTTTACTCTTGCATCAATGGCACTTGATTCGTAACCGCTGCTTGCATAGTATGGATTTGGAACTACGTTGATTTTATCAACTGAGCTTTTACCAGTTTCACTATTAATATTGTTGTAGATACTTTCTGTAGAGAAGGTATATCTTGGCAAATATGTGCTATCACCACCAGGTAATGATTTAGTGTAAGGCTTACGCATGTTCAAAGTGATTTTCACTTCAGTTGGAGGTAAACCATCTTTTAAGTTAAAGCTTGGAGCAGCCATTGCAGGAATTACCCACATTGATTGAGACAATACTTTACGTTTGTTGGTTGGAGTTGGTGAAGTGTTTATAGCATTTACATTCAGCAATGTCTGATACTCAGCACCAGCATCATAGATAGGTCCTTTATAGTTTCTTGCAGACATCCCTACATAACTTCCCATCACATAAATATTGTGCTTACCACCAAAGTAGTTATAAGTACCATCAGAGAACTTACTTGTTGGGTTCCAGATCATATCGTTACCACCTTCAGCAGCAGTCAGATAAGAATCTTCGCCGAACATGATATTTAATCTTTCACCTGTTTCAAGGTTAATAGCGTAACCAGGGAACCAAGATCTTCCTTTTTCACTTGGATCTTCAACCCACTCGATGCTACCGTTAGGCTTAACAACTGGATTTACTGAATTATGCCAACGCATGTTGAATTTCTCCATGTTACCCTCACTTAAATCTTTGTCTTCTGCCATTTCCAGAACAACACATTTAGTCCATTTGCTTACATCTGGTGTAATTACCAATTGAATACTTGCCAGTTCAGAGATTGGGTTATCTGTTATTGATGAACCTTTCCATGCTGGATTATATAAAACGGCACCGTTAGCGGCAGCAGGACCTTCAGTTCTTGCACATAAAGCATAAGGTGCAATTCTTCTGTCCCAAATTTTTTCATATGCTTCGTATGGATCGTAAGCGTCGTTACCTGTGTGCGAAGGATCGAAATCAGAATAGAAATCGTGAATATAAGGATCAAAAGCCGATGCAGACAAGCCGCTTGTTCCTGAACGAATCCAGTTGAATGGAGAG
>JAIXYV010000091.1 GCA_027490055.1 Bacteroidota bacterium
CTTGCTTCGTTAGATTTTGGAGAACCATCACCGAAATCCCACTCGTAGTCGATACTACCGCTTGATACTGTAGAAGTACTTTCGAAGATCAAATCAGTTTTTTCGCAAAGAGCAGCTGGCAATTTAGCATCCGGAACTGCTTTAGGAGCGATTAAAATTCTACGGGTGTGGATCGTATCACAACCAGTTACTAAATCTGTGATTTTGACAGACACTACTAGAGTTGAATCTTCCCATGCTTTAGCAGCATCAACTGTCACTCTGAATGGAGCAGCGTTGTTGGTAGATACAGTAGCGTTAGCCGGAGTACCGTAGATTGTTTTAGCGGTAACAGTACCTACCCATTTAGTAGAGTAGTCGCTGTTAGTGTAACCTACAGTAGCAGGAGCAGCTAAATCGTATACCATTTTCTCGGTTGGGAAAGTGATGTCAGGCTTACCAGTTGTCATGAACATAGCAGCTGGAGAAGACAATGAAGTATTATGAGCAATAACTGCACCACCTGGTGATTTCAATACATTGAAATTGAAAGTCATTGTATCATTAGCAGGAACATCATCAGCATTTAATAAGAAGAATTTTACTCTGTGAGGTCCAGCCTGAGAGAATAAAATTGGAGGGAAAGTTACTGATGCAGTTCCACTTACTGGAATTGTGTTAGTAAACAATACTGTAGATTTTAATACACCATTGTCAGAACAAGCTACTCTGAAACCAGTTACAGGCTCAGCGAAGTTGTTTTGGAATGTTACTGTTGGAGTTGGAGCATATCCAGCACAAACAGGAGATGGAGGATTGAAATCGTTAGCAGTTTGAGCAATATCTAAAGTACCTTCAACAGCACCTCTGTCAGATAATGATGCATTTCTTAAAACACCATATACGTCTCTTAAGTTAGTAGAAACTGTAGGAACGTTGTTTTGGTTTAGGAAACGATTTGATGCGAAGTTACCAGCGAAGTTATGGCCAGCATTGATAAATCTTTCGTTCGGACCGCAGAAACCATTGGCAGCCCAACCAGCGAAGGTTGTAGCAGTACCTGCAGGGCAGTACCAGTTTTGGTTAGAGAAGTTATTAATGAAATAAGAATTGTGATCCCAGGTAAATGCTGATGTACCATTAAGCGCAAAAGCATAAATCGGATAGAAACCACCCCAGTTCTGGAAATCAAAAATATTACCGATTACTCTGATGTTAGTGTGGTAATACTGGTATTGATAAATACCATAAAGGTATGGAAAACTATTGTTTGATAAAGTACCATTAGCTCTTACAGTATTTTGACGAACATCTGTAGTGAAAGTCCCACTGATGAAAGAATAGTTATAAATACAGTAAGTATAGTAATAAGCAGCGTTATCTACAATTAGGTTACTATTAATTCTTGTGTTGTAGTTATAGTAATTGTAGATAGAATAGTGGTAATAAGAAGTAGAGTTAGAAGTATTTCTGTTGTTTCTGATAATATTTCTTTCAATATTATAGTTACCATAGTAGTATGCATAGATACTGTAGTGGTAGTAGTAGTTTGAAGTATTACCCTGAATAGTGTTATCAGAAATATTGATTGGGAATGAAGCAGAGTTGTAAGTCCACTCAGAATTAATTGAATAGTGGTAGAAATACGCACCAGCATTGTTCTGAATTGTATTGCCTCTGATTTCAGCTACAGTACAAGCACTGTTAGGGTATGAGTTTCTGATACCATTCCACCAGTATCCACCATCACAATTCTGAATGGTGTTGTTGTTGAATCTGTACTCATTATATGTATAACCATTGTACCAGCCATAGAACTGCTGTGCAGAAGAGGTACCAACAGTAACGTCATTATCATCAGCCAAATTACCAATCAAATCAAAGAAATAATTGTAGAAATTATATCCAAGATACATATTATTAGTAGCTTTTAGTCTTCTGATAATGTTGTTATTTACAGCAAATTTGTTGGTAGAGTTACCGTAGTTAAAGTATGTGTAAAAAGCAAAGATAGTAGTTGGAGCACTAGAAACGGTTGCACCTACGAAAGGTAAATCGTGAATGTTGTTACCATCTAATCTGGAAGCTCTGTTACTTGCATAAGAATATTCAAAATCAATACCATACAAAGTCGCTTGAGAATTGTATGAAGTTGCGTTTGCTCTTGAAATATCGTTATTCAAAATTTGAACACCATTTGTATAGTATGCTCTGATTGCTCTTGCATTAAAGTTTTGAATGGTGTTATTGCTGATAGTGTTATTCTGCGCAGTATTTGAATACGTTGATGTACTACCTTGAATAGCGATACCAAAAGTTGGACCAGGACTGTTAACATTGGTTGTTCTCATTAAGTTGTTGTTAATAAGGTTAAATGAACCGTGGTTAGTTGAACTGGTTGTAGTTAAAGAAGTAGCAGAAGTGGCAAATGAAATGTAAGCACCACCGACAGTTGATCCGGTTGCTAATGCACTAAACTCGATTGTACTATTTTTAATAGTATTATTATCTGCACCATTCTGAAATCTGAACCCTTGTACGTTAACAGATGTGCTGGTGTTTCTGATAATTAAATTATCGAAAGTGAAAAAATCTGCACCGTCCATTAAGATAACAGCATCTGCCACAGAGGCAGCAAAGAATCTGGCATTACCATTAATAGTAATGGTGTTAGTAGAAGAAGCACCTGTGATTGCAGGGAAACTAACTTGAGAGCCGGTAATGTCGGTGTTGACATTGACTGTCACAGCACCATTAACGCCGTTAGTAACAATGGCTGTTCGGAAATCAGCCCAGCTGGCAAAGTTAGTACCTCCGGTTGCCGCCGTGTTGTCTATCGTGTACGTACCCGACATCTGTGCCGAGACAGTTCCGATAAACCCAACGAAAAGTACGGCAAGTACTAATCGAAGTGAGGTTTTGAAATTGTAGTTTTTATCCATAATGCTATAAAATAATTTATGTAACGAAAATAGAGAGGCTGATATCACCAAAATAAAAATTTCGATAATTGACACCTCAGTTTCGGAAAATGGCTCAATTATTTAGACAAATGAAAATGACAGAAAAATGACAAAAGCCTTGAAAAATAAAGGCACTTTAACTAAAACCCACGCTATTTCTCGGTACAACAGAAATACTTCAAACAATATCAACATTTTTTCCAAAAAGTCCTTTTAATCATACTGTAAGGATTCAACAAATCTGTGATGGATTATACACAATCCCCTAATAACCAATAATGATTCAAACATTTTTAATTGGTTTAATAAAAAATAAACTCCTACGCCTATATTTGAACTTAGAAAAATGAGGGAATTGTATCCATATGTTAAAGTGCCTCTGAATGACGAGTTATTGCAAAACATGAATCACAACATCCCACTGCCAGAGAACGAAAGAGAGCGACTTGAAGCGCTGATTAACTTCAATATTCTTGAAAAGATGCCTGAGCACGAGCTCATGCCACTTATAAAACTTGCTGCTTATCTTGCCCAAACTGGTGTTGCTATTCTATCGATTGTTGAAGGTAAAAGACACTATATCAAAACTAAAATCGGTCTCAGTGTCTATGACATGCAGAACGACTTTGATTTCTGTCATACCGTAGTCCAGTCAAAAGACTACGTTGAAATTCCAGACGCCATGAAAGACCCTGAATTTAGTATGAGTCCCATGGTCGTTGGACACCCTAACTTCAGATTTTTCGCTGGTGTACCCATTACCACCAAAGAGGGTTTTAACATAGGTTCCATTTGCATCCTTGACACAAGTCCTAAACACCTATACCCTGAACAGGTTGAAACCCTTAAAAAAATAGCGGCCCAGGTAACCGTATTGCTCGAACTTAGAAAGCAAAACAAGAATCTACAAACGGAACTGAATCAGTTAATTCACGATAGAATTAACCAGACTGAGATAGATCTGGCTTCTTATAAATTTGCACTCGATGAATCTGCGGAGGTTGCTATTACAGACAGAGACGGATTCATTAAATTTGCTAACGAAAAATTCTGTGCTGCTTCAAAATACATCAAAGAGGAATTACTCGGTCAGCCTTATAAAGTGTTAAACTCGGGTTACCATCCTCAAAGTTTTTTTTTTTTTTTTTTACAAACCATTACCAAAGGTCATGTTTGGCACGGAGAAATAAAAAACCGCAACAAAGCCGGCAACCATTATTGGGTAGATTGCAGTATCATTCCATTCCTCGACAAAAAAGGTCAGCCCTACCAGTACATCGCCATTCAGCACGATATCACTGAAAAGAAAAACGCGCTTGAACGTTTAACTATTGAAACCCGGTTGATTTCAATTATTTCAGAAAATGAAGCGATAGAAAACTCCATTAAAAAAATCGCCCATCAAATCTGTTTACATCTGGAATGGGATGTGAGCGTATACTGGTCGCTGGACCCTAAAAAGAACAAACTCAGCAACCCAAAAATATACAACCACAACAACAAACCTATCTTTGATTTTGAGCAGCAAACGAGGCGCCTCGAATTCACCAAAGGTGAAGGCTTGCCGGGATATGTCTGGGTGAGTAAAAAACCAAAATGGCTGGTCGATTTAGAAGGACAATCTCTTCTGATAAACCGTAGCAGCATCGAAGAAACAAGCTTATCTTCTGCATTGGTCTTCCCTATCCTATTCAGAAACGAAGTCATAGGCGTTATGGAGTTTTTCAGTTTCAAAAGAAAGAAAGACGACTACAACATCCTTCAGATGATTGAAAGTTTTGGTTTACAAATTGGTGCATTCATCGATAGAAAAGAAGCGGAAGAAGAACTTATAAAAGCCAAGAAGGAAGCTGAGGAATCTGTAAAATCCAAGGACCAGTTTCTTACCAATATGAGTCACGAGATTCGTACACCTATGAATGCCATTATTGGCTTCACTCAGCTCATTTTACAAACGAATCTGAATGACAAACAGAGTGAGTTTGCCAACTCTGTAAAAATGGCGGCTGAGAACTTACTTTCAATCATCAATGACATACTGGATTTTTCTAAAATCGAATCTGGTGTTATCAAGATCGAAAGCACGCCAACCGACATTCGTCAGACCTTCAAAAACGTCTATGACCTGTTAAAAATAAGTGCTTCTCAAAAGCAACTTGAATTTAATATGGAAATTGATCAACGCATCCCGGAAGCCGTTTTGTGCGATGCACTTAGACTTAATCAAATCCTCATAAACCTTGTGGGCAATGCGATTAAATTCACAGAAAAAGGTCAGGTTAAATTCAGCGCCGAAGTGGTTAAAATTGAAAACTCCCTATACGAAATTGTCTTCAAGGTAAAAGACACCGGAATTGGGATTATCAAAGAAAAACAAAAGGATATTTTCGAGCGTTTCAATCAGGTAAACAACGAGATAAACAGAAAATACGAAGGAACAGGGCTAGGCCTAAGCATTTCAAAAAACCTCATAGAGCTCTTAGGTGGCAAGTTAAACATGCAATCAGAAATCGGCATAGGCTCCGAATTTTCATTCAATCTGCACGTCCTTAAATGCGAAAGTGACTCGATACTCAAAAACGATTTAATCCAGGAGAAACAACCAATCACCAGAAACAAGAGCATTCTGTTAATTGAAGACAATCCGTTAAATCAAAAGCTGGCAAAAAACGTTCTGAATAATTTTGGTTTTGATGTGATTATCGCTGACAATGGTCAGCTTGGACTCAAGGTGCTTGAACATCAAAAATTTGATTTAATCCTCATGGATATTCAAATGCCTGAATTAGACGGTTATCAGACGACAACAATCATTCGACGCGAACTAAAATTGCATATTCCTATAATTGCCATGACTGCCCACTCTATTGTTGGAGAAAAAGAAAAGTGCATTAGTGTCGGCATGAATGATTTTATTTCAAAACCATTTAATCAGAAAGAATTATTCGACAAAATTTCTAACCTGATTTCTGTAGAAAGCAAACACCCCGAAACCATTGATACTATTATGAATTCAAACGAAACTCCAGACATTAATCTCAGCTATCTCTATGAACTTTCAAATGGCAATATTGAGTTCGAAAAAGAAATGATTTTGCTTTTTATACATCAGGTTCCAAAAGAAATCTTAAATTTGCAGCGAGCTTGTGAAGAATATGAGTATGTGAAAATTGCTGAGATTGCCCATAAATTGAAGTCTTCGATGGACATTTTCAACAGGCGCGACCTGTCTGAAAACCTCTCTAACATCATCGAAGAAGCCAAAAGCAACAGAATATCAGACACCCTGACAAACAAGCTAAAAGCTATTGATACCGCTTTGCATAGCTACTACCCGTTATTGATTAAATTATTAGAAACAAAGTACAAAGACTAATTGTTGATTTTTAAAAAGCTATGATGAAATGCATTATCATTGATGACAACGAGATTGCTCTGCTAGCCACCAAACAATGCGCCAGCAAGGTTGACACATTAAATATTGTAGGGACATTTAACGATGCCATACAGGCATTATCCTATATCACCTCTAACCCGGTTGATTTAGTGTTCCTCGACATCGAAATGCCCGAGTTAAATGGCATGGAATTTATCAGAGCCCTCAGTCAACCTCGTCCAATGATTATTCTCACCACTTCTCATACCGAGTTTGCCCTGGAAGCTTACGAACAAAATGTACTCGACTACCTCGTAAAACCTATTACTTTACCGCGTTTTATCACGGCTGTTAACAAAGCTCAGTCTGCAGCAGAGAAACATAAACTTGATCATAGTGATGATGAAACGCTTTTCATCAAAAAAGGCAATATTATCATTAGAGTTAACAAATCCGATATCCTTTGGATAGAAGGTCTGGGGGATTATGTAACCCTTAACACTGAAAAAGAAAAATTCGTGGTCCACTCCACCATGCACGCCATGGAACAGAAATTCTCATCAAAAGAATTCCTTCGAGTACACCGCTCTTTTATCATCCGTATCGATAAAATAAACAATATTGAAGACAACTGTATCTCTTACTTCGACAAATTCATTCCTATCGGAAAAACATACAGAGACACGGTCTACAAACGCCTCAATCTGCTATAGCAGACCTATTTTCCGTTAATCTAAAAAAAGAGGGCATTTTCCGAAATTCTGTGAATCATCATCGAATTAATCAGAAATGATAAATTCACACCCCTACTTTTGTATCATTAAATAAAATTTATATTGTGAAAAGATTGGAAACTGTTATGCGGTTTCCAATTTTTTTTGTCTCAAACTTTCTAGTTTTTCATAGAACGCAGCTTTTCAATATTGACTATTGTAATAGTGCTGCCTTTAATTTCTACGATGCCTTCATCTTTAAAGTCTGTCAGCGTCCTGATCAATGTCTCAGTTGCCGTGCCTGCGATATGCGCTAAATCCTCTCTGGAGATTGGAAAACTAAAAATTTCATTATCCGATTTACCATAACGATCCTTCAGCATCAATAAACTTTCAGACACTTTCTTTCTTACGCTATCGTAGGCTATTTTAAGCAATCGTTCTTCCTTTTCTTTCACCTCTTTACTTAGCAATTTCATAAAAGTATTTGCCACATCTCTGTTCTGGTAGATCAACTTAAAGAAATCGTCTTTCGGAATTAATTTTAATACCGTTTCTTCCATTGCAATGGCTTCGTCATCATAAGCATCGTTTTCAAACAAGGTGACATAGCCAAAAAACTCACCTTCATTATACAAGCCTGTTATCAGCTCTTTGTCCTGCTTATTATTCTTTACTGTCTTTACCTTGCCTTTCTCGATGTAAAACAGATAAAGTGGTGTATTGCTTTCTGAATAGATGATATCCTTCTTTTTGTAGGTCTTAGTCTTATTATTGACATCAATTTTTGTAAACTCTTCTATTGTTTTAACCTGCTTGATGAAATTCTCAAAACCTTCAGGACTGTTACTAAAATTATGCGACTGCATGAGACTTGATTTTTTAAGCCTGGTATCTACAGCACTTAAAAGCTCTACATCATCAAATGGTTTTGTCACATAATCATCTGCACCCAGCTCCATGCCTTTTCTCACATCTGCACGATCTGCCTTAGCGGTCAGAAAGATAAATGGAATATGGTTGGTGTTGGGATCGCGGTTCAACATATGTAAAACGCCGTAGCCATCCAGCTCAGGCATCATAATATCACAAATTATCAGCTCGGGTGTCTTTAGTTGTGCCTTAATTACACCTTCTTTACCATTACTCGCAGTTTCAACATGGTGACCGGCAAGTGAAAGTATTTCAGAGGTGTTTTCCCTCATGTCGTCGTTGTCTTCTATCAATAAAATATTAGCCATAATTAAATTGGAAATTTGAGTGTAAATGTAGTACCTTTTTCGGGAATACTCTTAAAGTTTATTTCGCCTTTCAACATCTCAACATACTTTTTTACAATGTTTAAACCTAAACCTGTGCCCTGAATGTTGCCGATATTATTGGCTCTGTAAAAGCGCTCGAAAATATGCGCCTGATCTTTCAAAGGAATACCTATTCCCTGATCTTTGATTTCTATCGTTAGAAAATTAAAATCGCGTTTTGCCTTGATTTCAATTAAAGTATTTTCGTTAGAGTACTTAATGGCATTGCTTAACAAATTCAACAGAATATTCTTTAATACTCTCCTATCAATAAAAATCTGATCGTTCGTTTGCAGTCCAGTATAGATAAATTTCTGACCAGCCTTAGCGATGCCTTTTATTTCATCCAGTATTTCGTTGATTGCGGCATTCAAAAAGATATTTTCAGGATTCGCCATTACCACCCCTTCTTCGAGTTTATCTAAAGATAAAAAATCATTTAAGATATCCGTCAGATGATTCACCGAACTCTTTACCCTGTCGATGTGTTTAAACATCTTTTCTTTATCCATGCTTTCAGCATATTTGCCTGATAGAGACACCGAAGACATAATGGTGGCAAGTGGTGTTCTGAACTCATGCGATGCAGTACTGATAAACCTGGACTTAAGATTATTCAATTCTTTTTCTTTCTCCAGCGCCAGATCAACTTCCTTTTTGGACTCTGTTAACTTCCTGATCATTTCTGCGAGTTCGAGCGTTCTTTCCTGAACTTTTTGCTCAAGTTCGAGATTGAGTTTAGACAGCTGGAAACTGGTTTTCTTCAACAATTCATTTGCTTCTTTCAATTCATCATCTTTCTTTTTCCGTTCGGAAATATCAATAACAAAAGCGACAACGAGCATATCAGAATTCGAACGAACATAACTCAGACTGATTTCAACCGGAAATTCGCTACCATCTTTTCTCGCAGCCGATAAATCGCGACCAGCTCCCATGTTTCGTGGCGATGGTGATTTATAATAATTATCTCTGTATGCCGTATGCTGAGGGCGGTATCTCGAAGGAATCAGATCCTCTATCTTCAGTTCATACATCTCATCCTCTGTATAGCCAAACATCTGTAAGGCTTTAGGATTCGATAGAAT
This sequence comes from Bacteroidota bacterium, assembly GCA_027490055.1. Taxonomy (GTDB): domain Bacteria; phylum Bacteroidota; class Bacteroidia; order NS11-12g; family UBA955; genus JABMMZ01. The sequence goes on from JAIXYV010000091.1 coordinate 9,421, forward strand.
AAGACGACCATCAGAGTTGCTCACGATTATCCCTTCGGTCGCATCAATGAACATGCCCTGCAATATTTCGTTATAATTGATCTTATTCATATCAGTGTTTACAGCAGTTTTTAACTTCGGTTTTCTGGGTATCCTGACTGAGTTCAGGACTTAAATATGGGATACCTAAATCAACACCTCTTAAAATCATTAAGGCTCCCACCAACAATGGCAGCAATTTATAAACGACTCTGAAAGGTCTTAATTTTAAAGATAATTTATTGGAGACAAACAACCAGGCACCTATAAATACGGGTAAAGTACCAATACCAAAGAGGGCCATATAAGCCATTGCATCAAATGCGTTAGTAAACGTCGCGCAATAAACTGCCGCAATATAAATTGCACCACATGGCAATAAGCCATTGAGCCCTCCCAGAATAAAAGCAGAACTGGAACTGCCCTTACTCAGGTAGAAACCAAACCTGGAAACAATTTTTTTATAAGGTTTATCAACCAGTTGAGGCGTTGGCACTTTAAAGAGTGCAAACAAGGCAAATAAAACCATAAAACTGCCAAGTACAACCGACAGTCCCTGTTGCATTCTAAACAAAGAGAATGACATTCCGACAGCAAACACAATACTACCAACACCGATGTATACAGCAATTCGCCCTATCTGATAATTCAACGCAAAAAGAAAAGCATTATGCTTCACTTTTGAAGGAATCATCATCGCCAGGGGACCGCACATGCCGGCACAGTGGAGCGTCGAAATAAGTCCGAAAAGCAGACCGTTAATCAGCATCTTACAACTTGATTTTTTTCTCTATAAGCATTGGTTTCCCAGCCTGATAAACACGAATACTTAAATTGTAAATACCCTTAGTTTTAAAAAGCTGTTTATCGAGTGGCACAATGAAAGCATCTTTAAATCTGATCACAGTATCAGAAGCCTGATCATTCGGTTTATTAAATTTCAACACAATAGAATCTGCTTTCACAGAGGCAGGTTGTGAGATATAGATTTTAGCATCCTTTTCGCTTACTAAAAAAGAATCGGTGTAAGGATTGCCAGCTAACTTAGCATCAATTTGTTCCTGATACTTTAGTTCTTCGTTGTAATAATTTTTGGTTTCAAGCTCTACCTTCTGGTTACAGCTTTTAAGAACCATCATCACGATGAGTCCGACAAAGACCAGGTAGATACCAATAATAAAATATTTAAAATTCATCTTCTGAAGGGGGTTTATTTGTAAATGGGACCTAAGAAGTTAGTTTTGACACGCTCGATTTTTTTACCATCGAGATAGACATCTACCACTACTTTGGTTTTATGACCAGTCATCTGACTGTCTGGAACGATCAGGAAAAACTGACCGTCGTATTTGGATTCAGGTTTAACATGGATATGATTCCCTACAATTTTAATCACTGCACCCTCCGGTTTCACAACTTGTAACTCGAGTTTAACATCGCCATAAGTTTTGTTAATAGTTTTAATGAGATACAAATTCTGGTAATGGGTGCTATCTAATTGCTGATATAAAATACTGGGAGCTCTGAGTATTGTTGTTTCGATGTTTTCGCGACTGGCCAAAAGGAAAGTCAACAACCCTAAAAGGATAATCAAAACAACTGTATAGGCTTTAGTTCTCCAGTTGAAGCCTTTTGTTTTACCTACAGATATAGCATTCTCGCTGGCATAACGAATCAGGCCTTTTGGCTTGTCCATTTTCACCATGATCTCGTCGCAGGCATCGATACAAGCTGTGCAGTTAACACATTCCAGCTGTGTGCCGTTTCTGATATCTATGGCAGTTGGGCAAACTCTGACGCACATTCCACAATCAACGCAATCGCCTTTAGTGGTATCTATAACCCCTTTTTTCTGGTGACCGCGAGGTTCGCCACGTTTATAATCATAAGAAATTACAATGGAGTTCTTATCCAGCATAACACCTTGCAAACGACCATAAGGACAAGCGATGATACACACCTGCTCTCTGAACCAGGCGAAAACAAAGTAAAAGGCACCACTGAAAATAAGTATCATTGAAAATCCTTTCACGTGTTGTGATACAGGTTCGGTAATAATTTTATACAACTCGTCTACACCAATGATATACGACAAGAAGGTATTGGAAATAAGAAACGCAATCGCATAAAAAACTGAATGTTTAAGCGTTCTTTTAAAGATCTTTTCGCCAGTCCATGGACTAGCTTTTAATTTAATTTGTTGAGAGCTGTTTCCATCAATCCAGTATTCAATGCGTCTGAATACCATTTCGAGAAATACTGTTTGTGGGCAAACCCAGCCGCAAAAAATACGACCGAATGCCACTGTAAACAGAACGATAAAGAGCATAAAGGTAATCATGGCTACGCCAAAAATCACCAGATCCTGAGGCCAGAAAATGGCACCAAAGAGAATAAACTTACGCTCCAGGATGTTGAACAGGAACATTGGGTGACCATTGACCTTAAGAAAAGGCAATCCAAATAATACTGTCAGATAAAAAATAGTAATAAATGTGCGGGCGTTATAAAAGTTGCCTTTGGGCTGCCATGGGAAAACCCATTTGCGTTTACCATCTTTACCTATAGTACCTATGGAGTCTCTGTACGACTGATCAACATGTTCCTGTCCATTCATGGTATCCTGGATTATAATATTATTTTACTTCGATATTTTTTGTAGAGTCAACAATTGCTGTTGCAGCGCTATCTATAGCTGCACCTGCAGTTTCTTCGAAAAGATTACCTTCCGGAGCTTTTTGATTCGGAGGATTAGTGCCTTTGAATGTATGAATATAACTGATGACGTTTTGAATGTCTACAGGACTTAATTCATCCTTCCAGGATTTCATCCCTTTAGTTGTACCATTTTTAACTGTTTTGAACAGATCACCTGGTTTACCACCGTAAATCCAGTAATTGTCGGCAAAGTTAGGACCGATGCCACCCTGACCCTTATCGCCGTGACAAACGACACAGTTTTTAACAAAAATTTCGCCACCCTTTGCTAACTTATCACTTTCGGTTGCGAACACCGCATTGGTCTCATCCACGTTCAAAGCCATTTTATTTCTATAGGCCGCAACACTGGCTTCGGCTTCGGCAATCTCAGTATTGTATTCTTCCTGACTGGATTTAAAAGATCCGGTAACATGGTAACCAATCAGATAAATAACACCTGAAATAATTGTGAAATAGAAGCCGTATTTCCACCATGGTGGTAAGTCGTTATCCAACTCACGGATACCATCGTAATTGTGATCCAGCATTACATCTTTATCTGTTTCAACTGGTTTAACACCAAAGATTTTTCTTGAAATGAAAAGACTGAAACTAGATTGAGCTGGTTTCTCGTTATGCGCAACAGCAGAGGCTGCTTCGCGTTTTACAATAATTCTTAAGATCATCAGACACAACCAAAGAATTACGAATAACTCGAGCAACAGCACGATAAACAATGAATAGAAAGCTAATGGATGCATTCCACCAATGGCTGTATCGACGTACATACTTTCTTTAGTCTCAGCTGCTGCCTGAGCAAAAGAACTCTGAGCACCGAAGATAAAAAGAGCAGCTACAACAGCTTGGATATTTCTTGTACTTAATACCTCTCTTACTTTAGTTTTCACAGAGGTTCTGAGCACTGCCGATAAAATGACAATGACAAACAACAATACGCCTGTTAAAACACCCATAGAGATAAAAAGAGGGTTATTACTGGTTGCTTCAGGGGCTTTTTCTGCTGCAGTTGCAACGGCTGCTGCGGCATCCTGAGCGTATGCATTGACTCCAGTCAAAAACAAGGAGCCTATTGATATTTTTTTTACTAAATTGATCATAATTGGTTTATTGGTTTTTGTTATCGAAAGGTAATTGTTCTATTTCTTTCAGGTAGTTTTTATCTGTTTTCAGCACAAACCAAAGCAGGCCGACGAAGAACAGAAAAAAGATAAACAAGGAGGTCAGCGGATAGATGCTAACGCCAGAGATATTTTCGAGATAATGTATAAATTTCATGATTGTGATTTAAAGCTCCGTGGTCAATTCCATTGTGGTTTCAACCACGGAGTATTTTATATTTTCAATTTAACCTTTTCTTAATTAATTCTGAGCAGCTTGAGGTTCGGCACTGATATCTTTACCCAGTCGTTGCAGATAGGCAATCACTGCGATAATTTCTTTATTTGGCATGGCTTTGATTTTGTCTTTGTTAAGATCAGCAACAATTTCATTTGCCTGCTTCATCAGGTCATCGTTAGCCAGTTTTTCGTAGCCTTTTTCGTATGGCACACCTAAAGTTTGCATGGCTTTAATTTTAGCCTCAGTGATGTCCAAATCGATATCGTTTTCGAATAACCATTGATATCTCGGCATGATAGAACCTGGAGAGGTTGCGCTTGGCTCATACATGTGGTTAAAGTGCCATGAGTTACTTCTGCCAATTTTTGCAGTACCCTCACGCGCTAAATCCGGACCAGTACGTTTACTGCCCCATTGGAATGGATGGTCGTACACGAATTCACCAGCCTTAGAATATTCGCCATATCTGGCTGTTTCACTTCTAAACGGACGAACCATTTGAGAGTGGCAGGTATAACAACCTTCTCGGACATAGATATCACGACCCTGAAGTTCGAGTGGTGTGTATGGTTTTACACTGGCGATTGTAGGCACATTGCTCTTAATTAAGAACGATGGTATAAACTCGACAGCGCCACCTATTAAAATAACAATTAAAGAGAAAACTAATAACTGAACTGGTTTACGTTCAACCCATCTGTGCCAGTGCTCAGTGTGGTGAGGCACATACTCAGCAGACAATGGTGCAGCTTCAGCTTCTTCGTTATCTACAGCGACCCCAGACTTGATGGTTTTAATCAGATTGTAAACCATGATGATTGCACCAATAAAATACAGAGTACCTCCAATAGAACGCAATAAGTAGAATGGTTTCAGGTGAACAACAGTTTCAAGGAACTGGTATTTTAAAGTACCATCATCTGTAAACTCTTTCCACATTAAACTTTGTGTCCAGCCTGCCCAGTACATTGGAACGGCATATAACAAAATACCAAGTGTACCTAACCAGAAGTGTGTATTAGCAAGTGATTTGCTGTATAGAGTAGTTTTGAATAATTTAGGAATCAGGAAGTACAGGATACCAAAGGTTAAGAAACCATTCCATCCCAAAGCACCAACGTGAACGTGTGCTACGATCCAATCGGTAAAGTGAGCGATGGCGTTAACATTTTTGAAAGACAGCATCGGACCTTCGAAAGTGGCCATACCATAGGCAGTAACCGCTACCACCATGAATTTAAGCACCACATCTTCTCTTACTTTATCCCAAACACCTCTAAGTGTTAACAGACCATTGATCATACCACCCCATGATGGCGCAATCAACATTACAGAGAAAACAACACCAAGTGACTGAGCCCAGTCTGGCAATGAGGTATAAAGTAAGTGGTGAGGACCAGCCCAAATGTACAAGAAAATCAAAGCCCAGAAGTGAATGATAGACAATCTGTAAGAATATACTGGTCTGTCTGCTGCTTTAGGTAAGAAGTAATACATTAAACCCAGGTAAGGCGTTGTCAGGAAGAATGCAACCGCATTGTGACCATACCACCACTGTACCAAAGCATCTTGCATACCAGCATACCAGCTGTAACTTTTAATCCAGCTATATGGCAATTCAAAAGAGTTTACCAGGTGCAATACTGCTACAGTAACAAAAGTAGCAATGTAGAACCAGATAGCCACGTAAAGGTGACGTTCTCTTCTTTTAAGAATAGTACCAAACATGTTCCAGCCAAATACGACCCATATAATAGTGATCAGAATATCAATTGGCCATTCCAGTTCGGCGTACTCTTTACCAGTTGTAAAACCAGCTAAAAGTGTAACAGCCGCCAGAACAATGATTAACTGCCAGCCCCAGAAGTGAATCTTACTAAGGGTGTCGTTAAACATTCTGGTCTTACACAATCTTTGGAGTGAATAATACACACCCATAAAAATACCATTACCCACAAAAGCGAAAATAATCGCATTGGTGTGTAAGGGTCTCGTGCGACCAAAGGTGGTTTGTGCCAAATCCAGATTTAGATCCGGGAAAACTAATTGAAAGGCTACCAGTAATCCTACCAGCATCCCTACTAAAGCCCATAACATGGTTGCGTAGGCAAACCATTTTACAATCTTGTTGTCATAATGAAAGGTTTCTTTATTATTCATATTATTTTGGATAAGTTGTTAATTTTTGATGTCGTTATCTTCGAACAGAATTCTAACCGATGGCGTGTAGGTATCTTTGAACTGTCCTTTGCGGGAAGCCTTGATAAACATATACAGGAAAAACAGTGCTAACAGTAGACTTGCGCTGATTAAAATGATCATTATTTCCATGCCTCAAAATTATTTTAAGTATGCTCGGGGCATTATGACCGCAGTCAGTAAAAAAAGGTGACAATGGTCAGTTTTGATAAATATTTGATAATGACCATAGATAAAGAGTCAATTAGGCATATTGCGCTCAAAAACATTAAGCGAAAACTGTGATTATTAAATTTAGATATGCAGATGGCAAATAACTATCTTACATCATTAAATGCCCACTATTGCAATCAAATTTCAGTAAAAATTCTGCCGGATTTACAGCGACTTTCAGATCTGATTTATCAAGCCTTTAAAGCCCCTAATTGTCGGCGAGCAATCACCGCAGTTAGCACCCAGGTTAAAATCAACATAGTAAACGAACTACTAGGCATTAGAATAGCCGCTGTTAAAGGCGATAACTGAGCTGTTATTGCATAATACAAGCCGATGATATTATACACCAAAGAAAAGGCAAAACTTATAATAATCACCCAGCGTGAAGCTTTGATGAACTTTAGTAACTGAGGGAAACCAGATAATGCAGGAGCGGTTACCAAAACATCACAGGCAGGAAAAAAAGCATTTTCGTTATCCGCCACAGAAATGGCCACATCGGCTTCTTTAAGCGCCGGAGCATCGTTTAAGCCATCCCCTGTCATGCAGACAATTTTACCTTCCGACTTCAGGCGTTTTACCAAAGCCACTTTATTTTCAGGCGTCTGATGAATCAGAGTACTTGTAAATGGTGCGGCATTAATCTCTTTATTGAGTTCGTTATCACCACTGGACAAATACAAATCATACCCATCGTGTTGTAATGCTTTGGTAATTGCATTGGTCTCAGGTCTGATTTTATGAATCAACACAAAATAGCCTCTGTACTCTCCCTCTACTTCGACATGTAAAACACCGTGTTTTAGGGTATCTGGCTGCTCTACATTTAAGAAAGCGGCAGAACCTACTTTAAATGTTTTTCCGCCTATCCTGCCCTGCAAACCTTTTCCCACCACATCTGTGTAGGCTGAAAGCTGTTTATCGGATAAGTGATAAAACAATTTGCTGATGGCAGCACTGTATGGGTGTACAGATTGATGGCACAAAAGACCAATACTCGATAACTCCTCAGAATTTAAATTGCTTAAATTTTCAATTTCAAAGTTTTTGTTATCAGTAAGTGTTCCCGTTTTATCAAATACAATGGTGTTACAGGTAGCCAGTGTGCTTAAAGTATTCTTGTTTTTAACAAACATGCCTCTGCTTTTAAGCGTGCGCAATAAATGGCCATTGGCAAAAGTAGTTGCCAGCAGAAGGATACAAGGGCAGGCAACAATCAATACACTGGTTAATGATTTGAAGGCTTCTGTTAATCCGCCAACATTATACTGATACACAAAAGCAAATGCGCCTACCAAAAGCAAGCCGAGGGTGAAGTAATAATTAATCTTTTCGGTGAGTGAATTATCAATTTCTTCTTTATCCTTTTCTACGGCCCATAACTTAACTAAGCGACTATTATCCGTTGAAGCAATCAGCTCCATTCTAACGGCATTACCACTTATTTTCGCTCCGGCATAAATCTTCTCTCCGCGCTTTAGAGCAACAGGCTTAGATTCGCCAGTAATAAAACTATAATCGACCGTAGCATAGTCAGAGATCAGCAAAGAATCGGCTGGCAGAAGTTCTCCATTTCGAAGTTCAATCACATCGTGTGCTCTGAGTTGGCGGATATTAACCACTTTTAAGACACCATCCAAAATTTGACGGGCAGAAAGCGGGAAATACGACTTGTAATCGCGATCAAAAGTGAGAGAATGATAGGTTAAATCCTGGAAGTATCTGCCGGTTAAAAGCAGAAAAACTATCCCTGTCATGCTATCAAAGTAACCCGACTGGTGATTAATGAACAGTTCGTATAAACTTCGCACAAAAGTAGCCACCACCGCAAGGGCGATTGGCAAATCTATATTCAGGGTTCTTTGTCTGATTGCTTTGTAGGAACTTTCGAAAAACTCGCTGCCACAGTAAAATAAAACAGGCAAAGACAAGCCTAAACTTATAAAGTCAAACCATCTTTTAAGGACCAGACTTCCGGCATCCAGAGACAAACCCAGATACTCCGGAAAACTTAGCATCATGATATTACCGAAACAAAATCCAGCGATACCTATCTTAATAGCTCTGCTTGATATTTTATTTTTCTTAACCCCTGCATCATTAGAAAGCGTTAAGTCGGGTTTATAACCCAGGTGGTATAGCAAAGCAATAATTTCAGACAATTTTACTGCCTGTTTTTTAACTGTTACTAATAGTTCTTTATTGAAGAAATCGACTCTTGAAGATAGGATACCGCTGTTAAATCTCTCCAGTCTTTCGAGCAAAAAAATGCAGGAATTGCAGTGCATGCCCGGAATGATAAATTTAAATTGTACGGCATCCCCCTGAGAAAACACGACGAACTTATCGACTGTGCCAGCTTCGTTGATATAGTCAAACTCGCCCTTGTCTGTTGGTTCAGGTGTTAAACCTTTCCCCTCATTGTAATAATCACACATGTTATTTTCGTTGAGCAACTGATAAACAGCAGCGCAACCAGAACAGCAGAAATTATTGCCATTTTCTGTAATTTTATGACTGTCGCAAGGCAATCCACAGTGCAGACATAAAACTTCAGAGTTCCTTTTAAGTTCGGGCGATTTAAGAGCAGGAATTTCCATAATCAGTAATTTTAGGCCACTACTAAAACAGGCGACTGACTGAATTTAAGGGCGTATCTGGAGAAACGTTTGTGAAAGATATTTTGCCATACACTGTAATGATGAGCATAAACAACCAGCACATCAGGCTTCATTTTTTTAACGGCCTTTTCGAATTCTACTTCTTTATCCAATCCCATTACTTGTTTAAGATCCGTATGCTGATTAGGGAACATTTTTTTAAGTGCAAATCTGAAAGCAGCAGCATTTTTATCAACGGCATCATCATAATGCGAGACATTCAATGCGGTAAGATTGGTATCATCATCTCCCAACATATCTCTTAACACATTCAACTGATGCACCTCTGCAGATTTGCCATCCCATCCGTAAACCACTGAATTCAGTTTAAGCGCTTTGTAATTAAGTGGAATAACCAGCATCGGACTTTTAACTTTTCCTATTAGCGTTGTGCAGGTATCTCCAAAAATCACTTTATCCATGCCTGTGCGTTTTTTCACACCCAGAACTGTTAGCCATGGATTGAGTTCTTCAATTTTAGAAGACATCATCGGCACAAGGAAGCCATAGTCGACTTCGAAAGCCACCGGAACACCCGAAAATTTCTTTTTCAAATAGGTGATACCTCTTCGCATGAGAGCAGAGGCTTTTTTGATATCCAAATCCGGAGAGTAGGTATACACAGTTTCTGAATCTGCTAACACAGAACTTGAAACGACGTGGTAGATAAACAATTTCGATCCTGTTTTTTGCGCAATGGCTGCCGCAACTTCGAGAGAGTTTCTGGAAGATAGACTGAAATCGTGGGCTGCAAAAACTATCTTGTTAGGTTTCATCGTATTTTGTTGGTTTTAATTAATTAAATATCTTAATCACAAAACTATAGGGATGTCCTAAATTGGTCAATGACTAGCAACAAGGCAAAAACTGATCTCCATCATTTTTTATATCCCTCAAAACCACGAATAAATCTTTTCTATAATTTGAAAATCGGCAAAACTTCTTGTAAAATGCTTTGTTTATATGTAGATTTGTACGATTAATTTCAACCCCTTCAAACCCATGGAAATCAATTTGGAAGAACAATTTCAGGAAAAAATCGATCAGGAAATAAAGATCGAACCTAGAGACTGGATGCCGGAAAAATACAGAAAGACCCTATTAAGGCAAATTTCTCAGCATGCACACAGCGAAATCGTGGGTATGTTGCCAGAAGGCAATTGGATTACCAGAGCTCCAAACCTAAGAAGAAAAGTAGCTTTACTTGCCAAGGTGCAAGATGAAGCCGGTCACGGTCTCTACCTCTACTCTGCTGCAGAAACTCTGGGCATGAGTCGCGATGAGATGTTAGCTGAACTTCACAGTGGCAAAGCCAAATACAGCAGTATCTTTAACTACCCTACCCTAACATGGGCTGATATGGGTGCTATAGGCTGGTTAGTAGACGGTGCTGCTATCATGAATCAGGTGCCTTTGTGCCGTACCAGTTACGGTCCATATGCCAGAGCCATGGTGAGAGTTTGTAAGGAAGAAAGTTTCCACCAAAGACAAGGTTATGAAATCATGCTGACCCTTTCTAAAGGAACAGCTGAACAGAAAGCCCTGGCTCAGGATGCTTTGAACCGCTGGTGGTGGCCGAGTATCATGATGTTCGGACCAAACGACGACAAGTCGCCGAACTCTGCTCAGAGCATGAAATGGAAAATTAAACGTTTCTCTAACGACGAGCTAAGACAGAAATTTGTTGATGTTACTGTTTCTCAAGCCGAAATATTGGGATTAACCATTCCGGATAAAGATTTAAAATGGAATGAGGCCAGAGGTCATTATGATTTCGGCACCATTAACTGGGATGAATTCAACGAAGTTGTTGCCGGTAACGGTCCTTGTAACAAACAGCGTTTAAAAGCGCGTGTTGACGCATGGGAAAAAGGCACATGGGTAAGAGAAGCTGCAATTGCCTTTGCAGAAAAAAGAGCTAAGAGAAATAACAACAGTACAGAAGCTGCATAACTATGAGTAACAAAGAATGGCCTCTATGGGAGGTTTTTATAAGAGCAAAACAAGGTTTAAATCATAAACACGTTGGTAGTTTACACGCCGCCGACCATCAGATGGCTATTGAAAATGCCAGAGATGTATACACCCGCCGTATGGAAGGTGTCAGCATCTGGGTGGTTGAAAGCAAGCACTTGCACGCCAACGAGCCAAGCGATCAGGATTCTCTGTTCGATCCAGCCAACGACAAAGTATACAGACATCCGACATTTTATGTGTTGCCGGAAGAATTAAACCACATGTAATGACTGAGAGAGACGTATTATCAGATTACATCCTGCACCTTGCAGACAATAGCATGATTCTTGGTCAGCGCTGCGCCGAATGGTGCGGTCACGGTCCGGTACTAGAACAGGACATCGCTTTAACCAATATTGCCCTTGACTTAATAGGTGAAGCCCGCAGTTTATATCACTATGCAGCCGATATCAAAGGTGGCTCTGCAACCGAAGACAGTGAAGCATTTCTGCGCGATGTTCTTCAGTACCGCAACTGCCTGCTGACAGAGCAACCCAATACCGACTGGGCTTACACCATTGTAAGACAGTTTTTTTACGACACTTTCCACTACCATTTGCATAAACAATTGTCTGAAAGTTCAGATGCCAGACTTAAGGAAATCGCTTTAAAGACCATCAAAGAAAGCACCTATCATTTGAAATGGAGCAGCGAATGGATGATCAGATTGGGGGATGGTACTGAAGTCAGCAAAAACAAAATGCAGACTGCTATTAATGATTTATGGGAATACACCGGCGAGTTCTTTATCCCTTCAGAAACCGAAACAAAGGCTTTAGAGATGGGCATTGGCGCCGACTTAAGCAAAATTGCTCCGTTGTGGAGATCTAAGGTTGAAGAAGTGATGGAAGAAGCTACTTTGACTATCCCTGCATCTAATTACCATCAGAAAGGCGGCAAAAAAGGCTTACACAGTGAGCATCTGGGTTATATTCTGGCTGAAATGCAATATTTGCAGAGAGCTTACCCTGGCGCTGAGTGGTAAAATCTTCGGATTGATATATATCATATTATCTCTTAACCCTTGTAAAACAAGGCAAAGAGAATAATCTTCAGATTTAAGAACTAAAAACAACTGCATTCGAAAGCAGTCACTTTAATTTAATTTACAAACTTTACAATAAATTTCTAAATTTGCAACGACTTTTACAACCGTATGGGAAGGATATTTGAAAAGAGAAAACATAAGATGTTTGCGCGTTTTGACAAGATGTCAAAAACATTTACTAAGTATGGCAAAGAGATCGCGATTGCTGTAAAGGCAGGCGGACCAGATCCGGAGACCAATGCCAAACTAAGGGTTGTGATTACCAATGCCAAGAGTCAGAACATGCCTAAAGACCGTATTGATGCGGCCATTAAGCGTTCTGCAGGCAAGGACACCAGCAACTACGAAGAAATCGCTTATGAAGCTATGTGCATGAAAGGCGTAGGCTTAGTGATTGAAACGGCCACTGACAACCCAACCAGAACAGTTGCGAATGTCAGAATGCATCTCAACAGAGGTGGTGGCGAATTATCTAAATCAGGTAGTCTGGATTTTGCCTTCGAACGCAAAAGTGTCTTTGTTATCAAAACAGAAGGCGTTAATACCGAAGAATTAGAATTTGAATTAATTGATGCTGGTTTAGAAGATATAGAAGTTGAAGAAGATGAAATGGTAATCACCGCATCTTTCGAAAACTTCGGCAACATGCAAAAAACCCTTGAAGCAAAAGGCATTCAACTGGTAAGTGCAGAACTTCAAAGAATTCCTACCAACTTAATTCAATTAACTGAAGAGGAAAAAGCTCAAGTAGAAGCATTGATAGAACGTCTGGAAGACGATGAGGACGTACAGAACGTCTACTCAAACATGGCATAAGCACTAAAAAAAACACAACAATAAACGCAACACGCAACCATTATGAACAGAACTAATAACAACAACATTCTAGTCCCTACCGACTTCTCTGAAGTAGCTAACAATGCCCTGGGACACGCTCTAAAAATCGCTGATGTTTACAAAAACGAAATCACCCTCATTAACATCCAGGATGAAGGCGGCCTTTTTGGTCTATTCGGCAGCAACGACGATAAACTAAGTCTTATCAAAGAAGCAGTTAATGCCAGAATGGATAAACTCATCGATGAATCTAAAGCTAAATTCCCGAATGTTAAAATCAATAAAAGAATTGAAATCGGTAAAATCTACAAAGTGATTACCGAAATAGCTGAGAAAGAAAACTTTGACAGTATTGTAATGGGCACCAATGGCGCCAGTGGTTTACAACAAATCGTTGGTAGCAATGCCAGCCGTGTTATTAACTACGCCAAAGTACCAGTAGTTGTTGTTAAAGAACAATCTATCAGCAACTCGGGCTACCAGAAAATTGTATTGCCTATCGATTTATCAAGAGAAAGCAGACAAAAAGTAACCTGGGCTATTCATTTAGCAAAAAAATTCAACAGCACCATCCACGTGATTTATGAAAACTCTACTAACGAGGAATTCAGAACCAGAATTTTTGGCGCTGTCAATCAAATTCAGGATATTTTAGATAAAGCAGGTGCTACTTACCTGGTGAGAGGCTTAGACGAAGAGAAATACCCGGATAGTTTCGCTGAAGATACCTTAGCTTATGCTAACGAAATCGACGCGGATCTGATCATGATTATGAGTCAGCAAGAAAAAGGATTCAGCGAATTCCTTTTAGGTAGCTATGCTCAGCAAATCGTTAACCACAGTGGTAAAGTGCCTGTAATGTGTATCAACAGCAACGATACTGGTGTGATCATCGATGGTATGTTCAGCTAATCTGCAATAGCAATCATTAACGCTAAAAATCATGATTCTAGTAGCAGATAGCGGAAGCACCAAGTGTGATTGGATGTTTTCAGGTATAACGCCTGTCCCGAGATTATTTGAAAGTGTCGGACTCAACCCTTACTTCCTGAAGAAGGAGCAAATTATCCGCGAGGTAAAAAAAACGTTCAAGGATATTACCGTCACCAAATTTACTAAAGTATATTTCTATGGTTCCGGTTGCAGTACCGATGCCTATAAAGAGCATATCAGAAGCTCGTTGGCAGAGGTATTTACCAATGCAGAAATCTTTGTATCCCATGATCTCGATGGTTCTGCCATTGCGACTTGCGGCAATAAAGAAGGTATTGCCTGTATTTTAGGTACCGGCAGTAACGCTTGTTACTGGGGTGGCAAAGCCATTTTACCACAGATCCCAAAATACGGACTAGGGTTTATTCTCGGCGATGAAGGCAGTGGCATGCATTTAGGAAAACTACTTCTTAAGGCATACTTCTACAACGAAATGCCAATCAATATCCGTTTGTACTTTGACAACACCTTTCCAGACAAGGAAGACATCATCAGAAGTATCTACAATAAGCCAAACCCTAATACTTACTTGGCATCATACGCTAAATTCATTGGCGAGAATGTCAATTTCAAATACATTGAATCAATTGTATTAACGGCTTTCAGAGAATTCTTCAGTACCCATATTGTTAAATACGGCAAACACAAAACGGTTCCCGTGCATTTTGTAGGTTCTATAGCTACAGTATTTGAACCTCAGTTAAGACAGGTTGCTAAAGAGTTTAAAGTTAATATTGGCAATATCATTAAGCAGCCAATTCACAGCTTATTTGAGTTTCATCAGAAACAGGCATCAGCCCAATAGGCAAGCGATATAAGACACTGTTAGGCCTGACAAGATGACGATCCACTTGCTCAGGCCTTCTTTTTTTCTCAAAGAATTTTCGAAAACAATGGTGGTACTGATATGCAGAAATGTACCAGCGATAATGGCTGTTATAATTTGAGTAAGATTTTCTGAAATCAGATTTTCTGAATGCACGAATACACCAATGAAGTAACCGAGCGGTGTTGCACAGGCATACAGCAATAAAAACAACATTGCCGACACTTTCCCTTTGTATTTAGAATGCATAAGCACAGACAGCGAGAAAGCTGCCGGAATCTCGTGAATCGCAATGCCTCCCACCATGCCCGAGATAACGCCCGGACGCATATGGTTATTCAATCCGGCCGAATACCCCTCAAACAAAGCATGCAACATTAAACCACCGAATAACACGAAAACACTTTTGGGAATATCGTGACTGTGAATGTGACCATGACCGAGACCACCTGTGTAGCGTTCAAGGAATATCTGAAACAAAAAACCACAGACAATCCAAAGTCCCGCCGTACGAATATTATCAAACAGTTCAGGCATCAAACCAAATAAGGCAATACCGAGCAAAAACGAGCCGCTGAATAAGACAGTGCTGCCAATAAATTTATGCGACCCGGCACTGAATCGTCTTTGAAGCAGAATGCCCAGCAAAGGACCAGAAAGCAATATCAATAAAGGCACTATGATTCCCATTGAAGTAATTGTAAAATTTTTAAATACAGTTGATAAATGATATACGCTACAAGTGCGCCTACCCCGGCACCTACGATAACATCAGTAGGATAGTGAACACCGAGATACACCCTTGAATACGCGACTAAAACAGCCCAGGCAAGAAGTATTGCTCTGCCCCAGGCCTTTACTTGAAAGAGTAAAATCAGAAAGACAGATAAGGCAAAATGATTCGCCGCGTGAGAAGAGGCCATTGAGCCTGTATCGCTGCAGTGAACACCCTCGATGATACGCGGACTTAAACCAGCTTCATGACAGGGACGAACACGAGCAAAGGCAGGCTTCATTATTCCGCTGGTAATTCTATCTGAGGCCAATAGACATAGCAACATACAGACAACAGGTAACCAGGCTTTTTTTCGAAACACTTTGATTGTATAGCCAATGATAAAGGCATAAACTGGTAACCAGAATAACTTTTCAGAGACATAAAACATCATTGTATCCAGGCCATCAGCCACTAATTTCTGATTGATTAACTGATAGAGATATGTATCAAACCCGTTACTCATATAGCTTTAGAAATGAGAATCAATCTGTCTGAGACTTCTCTTTGAAAAGGCTCCAGCTGATAATTGCCGTATACTGCAGTAATTTCAAATCCAGCCTCTTTGTACATTTGTTCGAAATCTGACAACTGAAACAAATTGACTTGCTCGCAGAACTGGTAATCCTGACCAGCATCTGAAAATTTAATGGATTTATATATCACACCCTTATCGATGTGTTTGTGAATTTCAAAATTGATACCTTCAATGGATTTAATCTCCATAGCTTTCATGGCGGATTCCACTTTTACGGCATTGAAATAATCTTGCACAAACACGCCCCCATCCTTCAGTCCGGCGCGCACAGCCTTTAATGTCGACAGGTTGTCTTCTTGCAGATCAAAATACCCAAAGCTGGTAAACAGATTAAAAACAAAGTTAAAGTAATAAGGCAAATACACCACTCGCATATCCTGAACTTTAAAAACTAGATGATCATTCGCCATAAGACTGGCCGCATTGATACTCTCTTCGCTCAGATCGACACCGTGAACTTCAAAACCATAACTGGCAATTTGCAAGGCATGCCGACCCTTACCACAGGCTAAATCCAGAAATTTAGAACCTTCTTCTGGATTTAAAACACCCATTAAACTATTAATAAATGTTTCAGCCTCAGATTCATCCCTTTTGCCGTAAAGCAGGTGATAATAGCGACTGTTAAACCATTCTTTGAACCAAGGCATTTTTAAGACTTGCAAAATAAAGCAAAAAACCTTATATTTGTTTTTTAATATTTATGAAAAAGCAACACCTATTCTTGTTGGCAGCAGTATGTTCTGTTGCTGTTTTTTCCTGCAAAGACGAAGAACCAACTCCGCCAACAACTACTACCCCAACGACTAAAACTGCGGCAGAACTAATGACCATGAAAAACTGGAAAATCAGTTCATTGACCAGTGGTGCCACAGATTTCTGGTTATTGGTTGAAGCTTGTAACAAAGATAATCAATACCGTTTCAGAAAAGATGACTCTTTAAGCATCTATGACATGACCAGTAAGTGTAATACCAGCGATCCTGATTCAACTTCCAGTTATTACAAACTGTACAACAACAACACCCAACTGATTCTTAATATGAAATTATCAAGCACTATTACTATTGATGATACAACTGACATAGTTACACTTGATGAGAATACGCTTAAAATCAACACTGAATACAGTGGCTTACCTGCTACTATCACTTTCAAACATCCGTAAAATGAAGTATTTATTTAGCGTCATTGTATTAGTATTTCTGCTAAATGCCTGTAAAAAGGAAACCATTATTGAACAAGGCGCTCCTGCACCGGAAGATGTAGAAATGAACCGCATTACCGCTAATCCATGGATCGTTTACAAGGTAACCTTAGGTGGAACAGACATTTGGAATCTTGGATTAATTCCGAGTTGCCAGAAGGATGATACCTACAAATTCCGTCGCGATAGCAGTCTGACTCAGTACGAAAACAAAGATATCTGCGCAGGTGGTACCGATTCTACAGAATCTTCATGGAGCTTCTATGAAGGCCGCAAAAAAATCATTGGCTCTGTTTTAGGCATCGACGATACCGCTACCATTTTAGATCTTCAAGCTACCACCATGAACTTGCTTGTAAACTACAATGGCAATCCGGTGACTGTATATTTCAAAAAGAACTAATTTGAATACTGCGCATCCCTGGCATGGCGTATCGGCTGGTTCAGCATTCCCTGAACTGATAACTGCCTACATCGAGATTACGCCGTTTGACACGGTCAAATACGAACTCGACAAGGCCAGTGGTTTACTTAAGATAGACCGTCCTCAGAAATACAGCAACCTCTGCCCTGCCCTTTATGGCTTTGTGCCTCAAACCTATTGCGGTGATAAAATCGGTCGGCTTTGCACCGAACACACCGGAACTCACGATATTAAAGGCGACGGCGACCCACTGGATATTTGTATTTTAAGCGAGAAACCTATCAACTGTAACAATATTCTCATCGACTGCATTCCAGTTGGTGGTTTAAGAATGATTGATAAAAACGAGGCCGATGACAAAATCATCGCCGTCATGAAAAACGATTTGGTCTATGGCAATATCACCGATATCTCAGAGATACCAGACGCAATATTGCAAAGACTTTTACATTATTTTAAAACCTACAAACTTGAGCCATCATCTGAATCTAATGCAGTAGAAATTGCTGCAGTATACAACAGAGAAATGGCCAGGAAAGTCTTACTCTTCGCGGCAGAAGACTACAAAGCACTGAAACAATAAACATGTACGGACTGGTACTATTAAGTTACATGATGCTACAGCCCTCTGCTGCAGACACTTTGAATCCCCACAAAAAGGTTATTAGAACTTATTTCTTTAAGCAAACTTTGAGCTTCAAAAACGGCGGATTGAAACTTCGATATAGTCTGAACAAAAAAGCAAAGCACGAAACGCTTAGCACAAAGGAAGGCTGGACACTTAGTTTCGAAGATAATTTCGATAGTTTAGACACTAAAAAATGGCGTCTGGGTCAGCCATGGGGCGAATACCACCCTGGCAATCCGCATCAGTATTATTCCAAAGAAATGATAAGCACAGATAGCGGACTTCTGCACTTAAGAGGCTGTTATCAACCCAAATATTTTGCCTCCGGTGATTCTCAGATTCTTATTCCTTATGCGGTAGGATTGATGAATACGGATATTTCATTTCAACAGAAATATGGGTATTTCGAAATCAGAAGTAAAAATCCGAAGGGACCAGCTACCTGGCCCGCTTTCTGGTTAACCGGCGCACACAAATGGCCCCCAGAAATAGACATCTTCGAGATGTACGGTAAAAAAACCGGCAAAACCATCCATAATCAGTATGCCACTATCCATTACGGTATAAGTGATACAAAGTCGCGTGGCTATATGAGCAAGAAAATCAATTTGCCAGACAATACCGATTCTGAATTCCACACCTATGCCTGCGAGTGGACACCAGACTATATTAAATTTATCACAGATGGCAAAGTTGTGGCCTTTATTCGCATGAATCAGCGACTGAGAGCCTGGATGGATGACGAAATGGTTGTGATTATCAACAACTCTTTTGACGCCGCCTATCTGCCGAATACTGCCGCAGAAGGCTCTGCTATTGCCAATGATTTTGTCGTCGACTGGGTAAGGGTATGGACCAAAAACGAGAACACTGGGGATGCCCAGACCATTGGCACTAAAGGCAAAGAGAAATAAGCAGCAGTTTGCTCACATTTCGTTTATAAACTTCATTTACAAGCCTGAGCTAATTTAGTATTTTCGCTGTATGTCTTACACCAGACTCACATCCGAATTAGCTTTAGAATTACAGGGCATCTGTGCCAATAGTATAGCATCGGGCGAAGAACTTCTCCCTTATGGTCGCGATTACACCGAAGACCTCAGTTTTACGCCTGATATCGTTTTGTTTCCGGAAAACACTCAGCAAGTTTCACAAATAGCAAAATTTTGCAACCAGCATTTATTGCCATTAACCTGCAGAGGTGCTGGTACTGGATTGAGTGGAGGCTGTCTTCCTGTAGAAGGTGGCGTTGTGATGAGTTTAGAAAAAATGAATCGGATTCTAAAAATGGATGCGGTGAATTATCAGGCCATTGTTGAGCCAGGTGTCATAAACGAAACCTTGCAGCAAGCCGTGCAGGAACTGGGCATGTTTTACCCACCAGATCCAGCCAGCAAAGGCAGTTGCACGCTGGGCGGCAATGTGGCACACAGCAGTGGCGGACCGCGATGCGTTAAATACGGCACTACCCGCGATTATATTCTCAATCTGGAAGTTGTTTTGGCAAATGGAGACGTGATCCATACCGGCGCCAATGTCTTAAAGAATTCTACCGGTTATAATTTAACCCAGTTGATGATAGGCAGTGAAGGCACTTTAGGCATTGTAACCGCCATAACGGTTAAACTTCTGCCATACCCACCCTATCGATCTTTATTGCTGGCAACTTTTAAAAGCGCTTCTGAGGCTTGTGCCTGTGTATCTTCGATATTCCAGGCAGGTGTTCAGCCTTCAGCCATAGAGTTTATGGACAGAAAGGGTGTGGCTTTATCAGTCAGGCATCAGAACATTGCGTTTCAGCAAGGCGATGAAGCTGCTTATTTATTGATAGAGGTTGATGGATTTGAAGAAAGCGAACTGATGCCTCAGAGTGAAAAAGTATATGAGGCACTTGAAAAGCATGGCGTTATTGATGTCTTGTTAGCCGAAGACAGCGAGACACGCGAAAAATTCTGGAAGATCAGACGCTCTATTGGAGAAGTAGTCAAACAACACTCGATTTACAAAGAAGAAGATACCGTAGTAACACGCAGTTACTTGCCAGATTTATATGAGGGCGTTTTAAAGCTCAGCGAACAGTATGGCTTTGAAGCAGTTTGCTACGGTCATGCCGGCGATGGCAATCTGCATGTCAATATTTTAAAGACTAACATGAGCGACGAGCAATGGCAGAATCAGTTACCAGAAGCCATTAGAGAAATCTTTAAAATGTGCAAACAATACGGGGGCACCATCAGCGGCGAACACGGCATAGGCCTGGTTCAGAAGTCGTACATGGACATTGTGATGACAGAGGCCCATTTCGAGATAATGCGCGGCATTAAAAGGAGTTTCGACCCTAACATGATCCTTAATCCAGGCAAAATTTTCGCATAGGCAGACGGGTGTGTTTTTTGTGAATAAAACGCCCAATTATGTGAATATAACCAAGCCTTGTCTGTCTACTTTCGCACACTATATAACAGAATAACATTCGTATGAAATTTATAGTAGCGGCACCTGAATTATTGGAACATCTGACCAGAGTAAGCGGAGCGATTGTATCTAAGCCTGTTTTGCCAATTTTGGATAACTTCCTATTTGACATCAAAGGTGGCAATTTAACCATCTCTACCACAGATTTAGAAACATCCATGTCAACCAGTTTGAAGGTTGAATCAAAAGATGATATTCTGGTAGCTATCCCATCAAAACTTTTAATCGAAACTGTAAAAATGCTGAACGATCAGCCTATTACCTTTACAGTAAACGAAGAAACTTACGGTATTGAATTAAGCACTTCATACGGTCGTTACAAACTGGCTGGTCAGAGTGGTGCCGATTTCCCTAAAGTACCTGAAATCGATTCTGAAAGCTCATTTGCAATGCCATCTAATGTGTTATTGAGATGCATCAGCAAAACCATCTTCGCTACAGGTAACGACGATTTGAGATTAAACCTAACCGGTGTTTTCGTTGAATTGAGTCCAGAAAGCGTAAACTTCGTTGCAACCGATGCTAACAGACTGGTTAAATTAACCAGAACGGATATTAAGCCAGGCCTGGAGCACAACTTTATTTTACCAAAGAAAGCGCTTAACCTGTTAAAATCATCTTTAACCAACGACGTTACCCCGATTCAAATCGACTTCAACAAATCGAATGTATTCTTCACTACAGACAGTTTAAAACTATCTTGTAGATTAATCGACGAAAAATACCCTGATTATAAAGCTGTAATTCCACAGGACAATAACAATATCGTTGGCATCAACCGTATTGATTTCCTTGAAACAGTTAAACGTGTGGCTAACTTCTCTAACAAAACCACGCACCAGATCAGAATCAAAATCACTGGTCACGAGCTTGCAGCAAGTGCAGAGGATATCGAACTGGCTAACGAAGCTAACGAAAAAAGAACTTGCGAATACGATGGCGAGGATATCGAAATCGGTTTCAACTCTAAGTTCTTATTAGAATTGTTATCTAATGTCGACCACGATTCAGTCAAATTAAAATTATCTACTCCTAACAGAGCAGGTTTATTATTACCACAAGAGAATGAAGCAGACGAAGAAGTAGTGATGCTGGTAATGCCAATGATGCTCAATAACTATTAAGCAAAACACTCACAAATAACCTTAAGAAAGGCGGCCTAAAAGCTGCCTTTTTTTATTGTTAATTCTTTTTGTAATTGGTTTTTTTGCGTTTGTAATCACCGCGTTTCCAGGCTTCAAAAAACTGAGCCCAGGCAAACGGATTCATCAGATTCATCGGAGGAATCTGACCACCGGCGTAGTACGACTTCTGAGCATAGTTTCTGGCCATATAACGATAGGCTTCAGAAGCATCTGCACCAGACATCTGTCCGGCTTGTTCGCGCATCGCTTCGCGTTCGAGATTGTATTTAGCCCTCTGAACATCGTCATTAGGTATTTCTTTGGTGGCAAACAGGTGATCAAAAGTGGCTCTTGGAGGCATAGCAAAGATGACCGCTCCTTCGAAATACACTGTATCTTTAGTCAGGAGTTTAACGACAGAGTATTTCTGATCTTTTAAAGTATCTGGAATCACCATTAATGACTTCTTAAACTCTACGTGATTAAATTGTATGGTATCGCCTGCACGGGCCACGAAAGAGAAATAACCCTCCAGATTAGAATAAGTACCGTATGGTTTTCCTTTCGCATGAATAAAGGCAAAAGGCACCGGATATATGCTATCAGAAGAAAGCAGCAGACCTGAAAACTGAATGAGTGAGCTATCACCAGCATTCACAGGTTTTTTTTGTGCCATTAAACTGGCACTATAAATCAGAACACAAAAAAGAGTTAATTGCTTTAACATGGTATAGTCATAACAGATATCCTGCCAGTATTGTTACAATCACTAATAGAAAAGCTGGCAGTTTCCTGTATTGCAAATATAACAGAGTCAAGCCAAATACTAACAAAGGTATCCATGTATTTTGGTCGAAATCAGACGAATGTTTAAAATACGGCTTGAGCATAAAGAAGGCTGTCGACCATAAGAAGCCAATGGATACTGATATGATACCATCCAGAGAACGGTAGATAATTGGGTAGGTTTTAACCTGTTTCCAAATAGGGTACACAAAAAAGATAAGCAATGTTCCAGGCAGGAAAATCGCTAAAGTACCCACACCACAGCCGATTAACTGCCCATAGATATCGTAACCAAGTTTTTTCATTGCAATACCGTTAGCATAGGTAGCGATGGTGAAAGTCGGTCCGGGCACAGCTTGCAGCAAGCCTAAACCAGTATTGAATTCGGTGAGCGTTAAGTATTGTTTAGGACGGTACTCTACAAACTCGGTAAGAACCATAGAATAAAGCACATTACCCCCTCCGAAAACCATAGAGCCCATACGGTAAGTATTTTCAAACAGACGAACGGGCTGAGAGATATGCGGAAATTTGCTTTTCGTAAACACCCCGAGGACAGCAACGGTAACTAAAATGAGCAACATTAAAGAGAGGTTAGCCCAACGGATATTGAGTAAAGGTTTGGTGTTAGGTATATAGTCTTTGGGACCGAGTTTAGCGGTTACAAAAGCACCAAGAATCAGCAATATCGGGAAAGCATAAGGCGTGTGAAAGATAACGGAAGCAATAGCAGCTACTGCTGCCAGAGTAATGTTTAGCGTTTTTCGCTTGAGCATTCTACTCATATTAATGGCTGCCATAACGATAAAGCCCAGCGCCATCGGACCAATAAATCGGAAGACAGAAGGATCTACATAACTGGTAGAAATGGCGAAAACAGTCATTAACAGAGTGGCTGGCATAATCCAGATCATCAATGCCAGAAAGGCCAGTCGCGGACCGCCAAGTTTGTAAGCTATAGCCGTCAACGTTTGTGTTGATGAGGGTCCGGGTAGAATCTGACAAAGACTATTCAGCTCCATCAGGTCGTTTTCATTGATATAGCGTTTCTCTTGCACCAGCTTCCGTAGAAACAGTGATATATGCATTTCAGGGCCTCCAAAAGCAGAGATGGCGATGAAAAACACATCTTTGAGAAATACAATTTCTCTGACTTTCTTTAAATCAGCCTTAGTTAACAATAAATTGTTTGAGCATTCAAAACTAAAATAAAATCAATTAATTTTGCAATATGTTCAAATATTTTATTCCACTTTTGTTATTAGCAGCTTCCTGTAAAGAGGGCCACAAGGCCGACTATGAGGTACAGGCCGAGTTGCAGTTGATTGACACATTAAATTTCAGACTACAAACCGTTAAAGGTTGGATTGACCAGATCAGACTGGAAGAACTTCAGGAACGCAAGGACATCATCAACCACAATCTGGAGTATATCGAGAGTCAGTATGTAGAGAGAGGCTTTAAACTGGATACCGGAACGGCTTTATTGGTAGACGAATACAAGAGCTACGGCAAGATGTACAAGCGCGCAGCTGACAGCTTTAAACCCATTGTCATGGAACTCGAAGAACTCTTCATTCAGTTAAAAACCTTAAAGGAATCGGCTTACAGCAAAGATTACCAGAAAGAAACTTTTTTGAAATACTTCAACAAAGAAAAAGCCGATGTCATCAAGTTATACGACTATGCTACCACTGTGCAGAAGCCAGTTATAGAAACCGATTTATCGTTTGAACGCGCCGAGGGCAAAATTGAAGCGATAGCTGAAAAACTCAAGAATGGCGAAGAGCCGGTGAGTGAAAACAGAATGGTTAAGTAGCCACCACCTTCCAGGTGGCCAACCTGGAAGGTTCGCTTTAATATAAATTTTGAATTCCAACTTTTTATGTTACTTTTGCACCCTTTTTTAGCCTAATTATACCCCAATGAAATTATCAAAATTCAGCTTCGACCTGCCAGCCAACCTTATTGCTCAGGATCCCGCAAAAAACAGGGACGAAAGTAAACTTATGGTTCTGCACAGAAGCACAGGGAAAATTGAACATAAAAAATTTAAAGACCTTCTAAATATTTTCGACGAAGGCGATCTGTTCCTTATCAATAACACCAAAGTTTTTCCTGCCAGAATGTATGGCAACAAAGAAAAAACCGGTGCTAAAATTGAAGTCTTCTTATTGAGAGAACTTAACGAAGAAAACAAACTTTGGGATGTTCTTGTAGACCCTGCGCGTAAAATCCGTGTTGGCAATAAACTGTATTTTGGTGATGACGATCTTGTTGCCGAAGTGGTAGACAACACCACCAGCAGAGGAAGAACTATTCGTTTTCTGTTCGATGGCACTAAAGAAGAATTCAATAACATCGTTAGAAAACTTGGTGAAACGCCAATTCCTAAATACATAGACAGAGCGGTTAAAAAAGAAGATGAAGACCGCTATCAAACCATCTTCGCCAGCGTTGAAGGTGCTGTAGCGCCGCCTACTGCGGGCCTGCACTTCAGTCGCGAACTCATGATGCGTATGGATATCAAAGGCATCAACTTTGCTGAATTAACCCTACACCAAGGTTTAGGCACTTTCAGAAATGTTGAGGTTGAAGATCTGAGCAAACACAAAATGGACTCTGAAAACTACATCATTCCAGATAAAACCGCTGCTATGGTGAACGATACTAAAAACAGCAAACACAGAATCGTTGCCGTTGGTTCAGGTGTTATGAGAGCTATTGAGTCTTCTGTTTCTTCAGTTGGCACGTTAAATCCAAGTGCGGGCTGGACCGATAAATTCATTGCGCCGCATTACGATTTCTCAATCGCTAATGCTTTCATCACCAATTTCCATGCACCAGAAAGTACACTATTGATGCTGGCTACAGCCTTTGGTGGTTACGATTTCGTTATGGAAGCCTATAAAGAAGCTGTTAAGAAAAAATACAACTTCCAATGCTATGGCGATGCCATGCTGATTTTGTAAGTCGACTTGCCAAATCCTTTCTTTCATTTTAAACAATTCAGTATCCTATCTCAGGACAAAGGCCTGAAAGTAACAACTGATGCCTGTTTATTAGGTGCAATTGCTAAAGCTCCCCAATCTGAAAATTTATTAGATATTGGCACCGGCACTGGAGTTGTGGCTTTGTTTATGGCCCAAAAGTACCCCAACTTAAAAATTGATGCTATAGATATCGAACCAAGTGTCGCAGAACAAGCCCGTATCAATATCTCAAACAGTCCGTTTCACCTGCAAATCTCTGTTATCGAAGCCGACTTCTTAAAATGGCAGACTGAAACACAATACCAAACCATTGTTAGCAATCCGCCCTATTTTGAAAAGCACTTAAAAAAGCAGGCTTCTGAAAAGAATACTGCCATTCATGCCGACCTGATGAATCATCAGTTAATGATTGCCAGAGTGGCTAAATTGCTTACAAAAGACGGCAGATTCTACTGCATATTACCACCTTATGAAATGGGTAAACTTTTAGAGATGGCCGAAAATGAAGGCCTATACCCTATCGAAAAAACAAGCGTTTTTAATACA
>JAIXYV010000105.1 GCA_027490055.1 Bacteroidota bacterium
AATGCTTGAAGAGACCATGGCATCAAATTGAAAACTCTTATCAAACTGAGTTGCACTAGGCAAGGCAGAGTATAGAATGGTTTTTCTTTCGCCGGGCACCAGATTGGTATAGTTCCACTGAACTACCGAATCGTTGACACTGGTTTGAGCAGGCACACAGTATTCGCCGCTGAACAGCTTACTCTTGCGCAATCTGATAGCACCACTGATGGTATTAGAACCAACATTTTCATATGTCAGGTAATACACCACCCTTTTATCTTTCTGAACCAGTTTGCCTTTTGGCGATGAAATACCCACTTTAATATCATTGACATTGGGAATTCTGTTTAATGGAAACTGGATACTATCCAGGAATTGTCCAGGATTAAATGTTTTACTTACTGCAGTATCAGCACAATTGCTTTTAATGTAATTTCTGAAAGGTTTTACAACAAATCGCCATGTTGAAGAAGAAGCATTGGGTACCATAAATTCAGTTTGTCCCGCTTCATTCGTGAAAACCCCTTTGTTGAATACTGGCAATTTAATATACTGTTTTGGCGCGGGCTTTTCCGATTTCTCGCGAATACAATTATTGTTGGAATCGATAAATACACTGGCGCGAACAAGTGCATTGCCAGGATAAAAACGCATGACATGTTTATTTGGATTCCAGATGCTCACTGGCGTTACTGCATTGCCAACAGCAAACAAAACAGCCCTTCCGGTTGCTATATGTGTCAGTCCACGAAAGTTATTGGTAATCTCCGTCCAGAAATTGCCATCCAGTCTGGCGGCACGTAACTTCACATTGGGAGCAGCATTGAAACTAAAGGCCCCACAAATAGTTAATTTATTATCAAATATCAGGAGATTATTGATGAAATAACTGGAGTCGATATTGAACTTTAATTCAGTAAAAACACTGCCATTAATTTGATACAAACGTTTATCCTTTACAATTCCTCCACACGAATAAACCACCGACCCGTTTATAGCCAGTTTATCCATTATTTTAGGGGTATTAACAAAAGTATCTACTCTTGAATTGGTTATTTTAACCAGGTACTTAGATTTCTGTTTGTTGATTTTTAAAAAATTTCCACTAATCACCACCGTTGAGTCATTGGTGGCTATCTCTCCAACCACATTATCAGGTTCACAATCTTTACAATCGAAGTACTTTGAAAATTTAACGCCGTTAAATTTAACCAGAAATGGCAATGTATCATTGCCTACTACCTGAAAAGCGCCTCCAAGTATTAACTGATTATTGTGGGTCTGCATGGCATTAATACCACCGACTGTTTGATTAAGTTTTTTGAACAAGGTAAAGCCTTGCCAGTTGCTGCCATTATATTTAACGAGAGAACTGTAATTGCCATTATCAAAAGTAAAATTCCCTGATATATAAATCTGACCCTGATATTTTTTTATTTCAGTAAGTTCAGCAGCCCTGTTTAAAATGAGCAAAGGTAAGCGCGACCATGAAGTGCCGTTATACACGGACACCAGCCAGTACGAATTGGTCGCATCGATGGCAGAGCGACCAACTGTCATCACCTGATTATCGACCGAGACCAAACTTGGCTCAGCACCGATATAGACCCCTTCAGGATACCATACCTGGGCCTTGATTGTCACAATCAAAAGCAGATTTAAAACTAGCGTTATCAGGTGTTTTTTCATGTAATATTATTTTAGCAAATAGATGAGTTTGATATTAAGTCCGGTACTATAGGCATATTCTCTGGCACCAAAGCTTGGTTTAAAACGCGATCGCAAACTGATGTTTCCGCCCAGATTACCTGCCAGCATAAACTGACTACTTAACTGGTATTGCAGTCCGAAACTTACCGCAGGCGCCACATTAAACGACTGCTCCTGGTTTTTTAAACGCGAGTAATAATACAACTGGCGATTTTCGTGACTGATCATTTTATCTCCTTCTGCTTTAACAGTGTAGGAAAGTATCGTACTAAGTCCGGCGCTCAGACGCAGGCGCTCATTAAGATCCCACAACCTGTTGTACGAAATTGGCAATTGTATATTGGTTAAAGTAACAGAACGCGATTCGTTCATGGTAGTATCTTTCTTGGGAAATAAGAAATACCCTTTTAGCACCCGGCCTGTATCATAAAAAGGTATCGAATCAAATAATTTATAGGTGTAATTGTAATTGCTGTTCCATGTTTGAGCAGTTACGTTCAGTCCCGATGAATATTGATTTTTCCCAGCCATTACACCAAATTCAATGCCTCCGGTATATTGCAGCATCCCTTTATCAGCATCATTTCTGATGGTGTTATAAGTGGCATTATTAGTGCCCGGTAGAATTCTGTATGTATAGTCAACTTGATTGACCATAGCCAGATAAAACTGTGGATTTTTTAAAGGTTGAATGATCTTCTTGCCATCCTCTTTATCTTTCTTATCTTTTTTACCCTTCTTGGTACTATCCGGCAGATCGGCATTTTGCTCTGGAGACTGACCTGCAACAGGTTCAATCGGATTCACTTTTGTTGCACTACCAAGCGTAAAATTATCCTTTTGTTGCTGAGCAGACTTGGGTTCAGTGGACTTAGCTGGTTCTATTGGTAAATCAATCGTCGCATCTGGCTCCTGACTTTTAACTCGCTCTGGCAAATTGACTGGATTGCTGGTAGTGTTAGCAACAGGGGTTTTAGAAAGGACAGGTTCTCCAGAGATGCTTCCCTTTGAAGACTTTACAAGGTTAGGATCAATCGAATTTTGTTGAGGAACAACTGCAATTGGTTCTTTGCTAGTTGGTGTTTGTATTTGTGTTTTAGTAGTTTCATTGGTATTTGTGTTAACAGAAGAATTAATAGTAGAATCAAATTTAGTAACAATAGTTTCAGCCGAGGATTGTTTTGAGATAGCTTTTTCTTTGGTGCTGTTATTAACCATTAAGGCCGTAGTGCCCAGAAGGAGAATAACAATACCAGTGCTCAGCCACCAGAAAGCCGCACGACGACGCTTTGCCTTCTTGTATTTATCGTAAGTGATTGGCCAGTCTTGAGGTTCTGGTTCTAATGTAAAATCTTTGAATGTTTCTGAGACAGAAGTATCGGATTTAATACTATTTTTTTCGTTGTCGAGTTTTGCTTTTGTTGCCAGCCAGTCGTTGTCAGAAATTTCAAGTTCAAAATCAGAGAAAGCAGAATTAGTTTCATTAGGCGAATCAGACTGTTCTTTGAACACAGAAGCTTTATCGTCTATGGCATTAAAATCTCTGTCAGACACAAACAAGCTGAAATCTTTCAACCCCTCTTTAAACAGCTTATCAATATGTAGTTTTTTGCGTGACAATGTTTGTGTATTAAATGGCCTCCTGAAGTTTTTTGATTTCCGTTTTCAGAAAAGCGCGCGCTCTGTTGAGTTGCGACTTACTGGTACCTTCACTGATGCCGAGGATGCGACCAATTTCTTTATGACCTAAGCCATCAATGGCATACATATTAAACACCAGCTTATACCCATTAGGCAGGCGATCGATAAGATTTAACAACTGTTGCTGATTCAAGCCATCTGATTCCACGAAATCGTCTTCTGCTGGTGTATTACCATCATTAAAGTAATAGTCGTCTCTGACAAACTGAACTTTATTGATTTTTTTCACCATATCGATTGCGGTATTCATCATGATGCGGGTAATCCAGGTATTAAAACTACTTCTTCCTTCGTATTTGTGTATATTTAAAAATACTTTAACAAAGCCATCCTGCATGGCATCGCGGGCATCGTCGGTATTAACCAGATAGCGTCTGCAAACACCCAGCATTTTAGGTGCAAACAGCTTGAAGAGCTTTTCCTGAGCCCAGGCCTCCTCTGCCTTACAGTTCGCTATGATGTCTTCGATTTCGCTCAATGATTTGAGTATTTGCTAAATTTGACTGCAATTTACGGAAATGGTTGCACAATTATTTTATATATTTTATCTTAATAATTGTTTTTAAGACACTTACGTTTTTAAAATCAGATTATTAATCACTTATACTTCCCACATCCGCGTCTAAGGAAACAGACAGAGATAATATTTTCTGAATAAGTATTTGCAAATCTCAATTTTTCTCTTACCTTTGCAGTCCTTTTAAAAATTACACGTCATGAAACGTACATTCCAGCCATCACAACGCAAAAGACGCAACAAGCACGGCTTTAGAGAAAGAATGGCCACCGCAAACGGTCGTAAGGTATTAGCCGCAAGAAGAAAACGCGGTCGTAAGAGACTTACAGTTTCTGACGAAGGCAGACATAAACGTTAATCGCCCTTCACCCTATGGGTGAGTTGATACTACTTACACTGCCGAAAACCGAACGCTTGAAAAATATCAAGCTTATAGACAGTGTCTTTAAATCTGCTATTACTGTAAAGTCATTCCCTCTTATTTTTAGTTATAAGATCACTGATTTCCCTACGGAAGTTCCTGTACAACTTTTATTTACCGTTTCTAAACGCAACTTCAAACGCTCTGTTGACCGCAATCGTATTAAACGCATTATGCGCGACCGATACCGATTGATGAAGCCAGAAATTATTGCGGCCTTAAACGGTAAATCTATTTTTGGGGCACTGATATACACCTCTAAAACTTTGGCTGACTATCAGGAAATTGACAAATCGCTTCTCAAACTCATCCAGAAACTTCATGAAACGAATAGGTAGTGCTATCGGTATCATTTTAATAAAACTGTATCAGTGGTTGATTTCGCCAATGTTTCCTCCTACTTGCCGCTATACACCTACCTGCAGTCAGTACGGCATTGAGGCGCTTAAGAAATATGGTTTATTCAAAGGCTCTTATCTAACCTTTAAACGCATTATGCGTTGTCGCCCTGGCGCCGGTCATGGCCACGATCCGGTACCATAAAAAAAAGCCAACTTTTCAGTCGGCTTTTTTATTCCATAGCTTTAGCCTTGTAATACATTTGAAATGGTTAAACCATAGCAATTCAGGACATTTTATTAAAACAAGAAAATTCTAAACCCAACATTCCTGACTATATGACAAAACTAAACTTGATTGA
Source organism: Bacteroidota bacterium (assembly GCA_027490055.1). GTDB lineage: Bacteria > Bacteroidota > Bacteroidia > NS11-12g > UBA955 > JABMMZ01. The sequence goes on from JAIXYV010000105.1 coordinate 5,032, forward strand.
TTTGTAAAGTGTTGGTTAACCGCTTATTGATAACATCAAACACTATTTTATTTCTAAATACGCCTCAATCAATATTCAAATTAAGTAAGGTATTTTGACAAATAGGGTCAATGAGTCTTTTTTTTGATTTTTTTTTCCCATTTTTGTTCTCACAAAAGCGCTATGTCATCATGTTAAATCAGGTTAAAATACTCAGAGTCTTGCAGTTAATTTCATTACTCAAGAAACCGCCTTCTAAAACCATTAAAAGTATTGCCAGTATTTTCAATAATACAGACAGAACGATCTACCGATATCTGGATTTGATCAGTGAATTAGGATTCGATCTTCAGAAAGATGAAAACAATCGCTATTACATCATCGGTGATATTGAAAACGACGCCAATAATTTCACAGCTGATGAAGCCAATTTGCTTAAAGAACTTGTTTTAAAATCGGCCAATAAAAACAAACTCAAAGATTCGATTCTTAAAAAGCTCTATCTCCAGTCGGAGGTCTCTATCCAGGGAAATAACTTATTGAATGCTCACCTAGGTAAAATCATTGATACTATCAGCAGTGCCCTGGTAAACAATAAGCAGATTAAACTTAAAAATTATCACTCGGTCAGCTCAGCTCTTATATCTGACAGGATAGTTGAGCCTATCAAGTTTACTGAAAATTACACCTCCTTGTGTGCGTTTGAGCCAAAATCCATGGAGAATAAATACTTTAAAGTTGACCGTATTTCGGATGTGGAAATCCTAAAAGCAGATTGTAAATATCAGGATAAACATAAATATAGTCATCCCGATGCCTTCGGATATGCGGTTAGTAACGAAGTGGAACAATATGATATTGATCTGCGTCTAAGTTTGAGAGCCTATATCCTGATTAAAGAAGAATACCCAATGGTAAACAATTTTCTTAAACATGAAACTGGCAAAAACACTTACCGACTAAAACTAAAAGTGAATAATCCCAAGCCTGTTCTTCGTTTTATAATGGGTTTACTGGATGATATCGAAGTTTTAGGCTCTTTCGAGTTTCAGGAATATTTACTGGGACATATTGGCAAACTCCTTACCATGGAACCTGAAGAATACTCGCTCGGCGACTAAAATAAACTATCCTATGCATCAGGTTTTTAAATCAAAAGTAGACGCTATTATCGTATGGCCGGTAATCATTATCCTCACACTGGTATTTGTTATTATGGCCTTTGATGCGGTTTGGCCCGGAATGATTTTCTTGCTCTTACTAGGTGCATTTATTCTGCATGCTTTTTATAATATTACCTATTCGGTGATTGATCACCAACTTTTAATTAAAACTGGCTTTTTCAAATATGGCGAAATAGACATTCATCAGATTCGATATATTGAATACACAAGAACAGGCTATTCATCTCCTGCTGCCTCATTAGATCGTATTAATCTTCAATGCGGCAAAAAAGGCACTATTACTATATCCCCAGAAAATAAAGAAGCATTTATTCAGTTATTACTAAGCATTCATCCGGAGATTGTAATTAAACCTGTAAAAAAATGAAGCAAGTGCTACTACTGTGTGTGCTGGTTTGTGCCTGCAGCAACAAGCAAGCAACTGCTGATAAGCCTGCTGTAAAAGTCATCCAAAACGACTACACAAAAATCGTACAATCACTTTGCTCACAACAGGGCGAAATCGTCTATACCGACAGTAATACCACCTATTTTAGTCTATCTGAATCGAACGATTTAAATTGTTTTGTTTTTGCTTCAGATGTGGTTTGCGGAGGCGCTGGCGGAAGCTGCGGTAGAAATATTGAAGTCTATCTTAAAAAAAATAATTCCTATCAAATCGCCTATCAAAACTGCGGCTTTAATCTATCGCCCTCTATCGATCAAAAAGATGGCATTAAAAGTTTCAGGTTCAGCACACGTGAAGGTTACGAACTTAAAGTTAGCTATAAAGGCAATGTTTTTATTGAAGATACCATAAGCGTTAATGGATTAGATTATGCATTGGTCAGAATGCTATCCAAAGCCTTAGGTGTTAAGTCGACCGCCCTTACCAATGGCGAGCCAGCTTCATCTGAGGCCAACTTAAAAGTTTGGCAGGAACCATTTAAATTATCCGATAATAAGATCGTCAATCTCGTTACTGTCAACACGCCTGGTACCGATTATTTTCTGGTAGATGCAGGCAGAATTTTAATGCATGTTTCAGACATCTATTCTTTTGAAGTCGCCTCAAACCCAACAGGACCATACCCTGCTCTTAAGGTATACGACTACCAGCACATCAAACAAACGAAGGATACCAGCTTTTTTGAAGGAAGCACCTACAGGTATGATGTAGGTGTCGGGAGGTATAGAACTATTGAAAAATAGCGGCTTTGTGCTTCGTTTAAAAATCCAACTTATAATAAAACAGTGGTAAGAAACCTAACTGATACTCTTCTTTGTAATTAGGAGATTCTCCAGTGTAAGAGTACTTTAAAATGTTCTTTCTGTTAGTCGCATTCACTAAATCAATCGCAAACTCATGCGTAACTTTCTTTGCATTAATTTTATAGGAAATCCTTAAGTCGAAGCGACTGTAACTCTTGCCAAATCTTAAAGTATTCTTTAATGTATCCTGCTCGATATACTCCCTCTCTCTTCTGCTTGCCAGAGTATCCATTGGCGAATATCTGCGGGCTCCTGCCAAAGTTAATTTACCTCCAACACTCAAAACACCGCGTTTGCTTACATTCCATTCTTTAGCAAATAAGCCGTTCATGGCATAATTGGTATTGAAGTCTGAATTTCTAACAACATTATCGCTGCCTTTGTATTTGGCATCAAATAAACTTACTGACACCAAATAGAAATACCCTTTTGTAAAAGATTTTTCTAATGAAAACTCAACGCCGTAATTATAGCCCGTGCCAGTGTTCTGTAATGAATCTGGAAAAAATCTGCTGAACCCACTACCTGTATTGGCCAAGCTAAACGAACTGCTTCTCTTTTCCACCGGAATATCAGACAATTGCTGATAGTAGGTCTCTACTTTGAACCTTTTGTCTTTACCTATCACCCTGTCGTAACCCAATATGTAATGCTTACTGGTGGTCATGCCCATATTGATATTGTGCGGATTTTTATTGCCTGGTAAAATATAATAATACGTATAGGCTGGCTGAATCTGACTGTGAACACCAAAGCCAAAATTCAATGATTGTAATTTATTGATCTGATACCTTAATCCCAGACGTGGCTGGAAGTATTTGATGCTGGTATGACTCATGCCACTGGCCTTATCAGAAATAGCAAACATTTGTGCTGTTACCCCGGCAGAAACATTTAGCTTCTTGGCAGCCTGCCACTTCATCTGTACATACGGCATCAATAACAAGGCATTGCCATCAGAATTCCATCTGGTAAACCATTTCCAGTAATTGGCAGTGTCCATATAATCAAAATTTCTGGCACTGTCTCTGAATCTGAAATTATAGGATGTTAAATTCAATCCGTAACGCAAACTGGTACCCGGATTAATTTTTGTATTCACAAACAGATTAGCACCAGTGGTATTAATTCTAAAACGGTAATCCAGATTCTTAACTAATGAATCCAAGGCGAATTTATAAATGGTTTTGCCGTCCTCTTGTAAAGTATCTGTATTATGTCTGAAAACAAGATGATGGACTGCAGTTACTTGCTGATGTGTTTTAGTCACCACAGCTCTGAAATAACTTTTTGAATTCATGTTCCAAACAAAGGCCGAGCCCACAACACCCATTGATGAACCGAATTCCTGATCCCTGTCGTCGTCGCCATACAGCTCGCCACTACTTTGCTTCTGATCACTGATCATGATATTGATCTTACTGGTACCTCCAATGCCGAAAAAATTCAGATTACACTTTTTACCAAGAGGGAAATTCAATTTAAATGAAGCATCCTGATAGGCAGGTACCGCATCAGTTCCGATCTTAATATTCATTTTCTCGAACATGGCCAAAGTTGAATAGCGGTATGTTACCAGAAAAGACGATTTGTTCTTTTTAGACAAAGGTCCTTCCGCTAATAAGTCCCAACCAAGAAAACCAAATTGTGTGCTGTATTCATGCTTCTTGTTATTGCCATTGCGAAGTTTCAAATCAAAAACCCCTGCAGTAGAGTTGCCGTATTCTGCCGGAAATGCGCCAGTAAAGAAATCGCTGTTTCCTAATATTTTATTGTTAATGATAGAAACCGGACCGCCGGTAGTGCCCGGAATAGCAAAGTGATTCGGATTTGGTATATCTGCTCCTTCTAAACGCCATAGAACACCTTGCGGACTGTTGCCTCTGACAACGATATCATTCCTTGAATCGTCTGCACCCTGAACCCCTGCAAAATTACTGGCCATACGGGCAGGATCTCCCCTGCTTCCTGCAAATCTGTCCGTCTCATCAACCGTAAACAATCTGGCGCTCACCAAAGCATTTTGATTGTTGGGCTGAGATTTTTTAGCAGATTTTACGCCACCTCCAATAAATGATTTTATCTCTTCTGACATATCCAGATTTAGAATAACCTCTTTACCTGAAGTGATGATGATGTTCTGCAAAACCAAATCCTGGTATTTATCCAATGTGATCAGCAAGTTGTGCCTGCCTACTGAAACCTCGTTCAATTGATAGTCGCCCTGAGCATCGGTAGTAGCAGATAAACCACTGTCTTTGCCTATAGTTGTTATGGTGACTTTAGCACCAACAAGCGCCTGTCTGCTTTCTTTGTCGACAATACGGCCCCTGAGTGTTTGAGTCTGTGCAGACACATTCCATCCCAGTACCATTAAAAAACTAATCAGTAGTAATTTTTTCATATGTGATTCGCAAATAAATGTATAATTAATGAAATCTCGGTAAGTTAAAAATAAAAATTAGTCAACACCCTGACCAGTCACTGCAATGAGCAGGTTTTGGCGCAACTTTTTCCGAACAAATATGCGTCTCCATACCTCTGATTTAAAATTGATTTTCAATTATCCTTAACCTATTTGTTGCAAAAATTACCAGTGAATGGATCTGACTTTAGAATATAAGTTGGAATAACAAATTAGTATGTTTTATTTTGGCCTCTGAAATGAGTCACGCTAAAGTCGAATACCATTCGCCATTTAATATGGCAGTCTTAGTTGCCGGTCTGGGATTTTTTATAGATGCCTTCGATCTGTTTCTCTTCAATGTCTACCGTCTGCCTTCATTGATGGAGCTGGGATTGAAAGATGCAGAGCTTACGGCTTGCGGCGAGCGTTTGCTCAGCTGGCAAATGGCTGGCATGATGCTGGGTGGTATTATCACGGGTATTATTGCCGATAAAAAAGGCCGCTCAATTGCCCTTTACGGTTCTATCGCACTTTATTCAGTTGCTAATATTGCCAATGCCTTTGTTCAGGATGTAGACAGCTATGCTTTGATCCGTTTTCTGGCAGGTGTCGGACTAGCGGGCGAACTTGGTTCGGGCATTACTTTAGTGGCAGAGAGCATGTCTGTAAAGAACCGTGGCTACGGCACTATTTTGGTGGCGACCTTAGGGGCATTGGGGGCGGTGAGTGCTGGTCTGGCTGGCGATTTCATGCCTTGGCGACAAGCGTTTCTAAGTGCAGGTATTGCTGGTTTTGTTTTGCTGGTACTGCGTTTAAAAACCATGGAAACTCATGTTTTCCTGGCCAATAAAAATACAAAAATCGCAAAAGGTTCCTTGTGGCTAATTGTTAAAAAGCGACAAAGATTACTGAAATACCTTGCTTGTATTTTGATGGGTGTGCCTATTTGGTACAGCGTCGGTTTATTGATTACACTTACGCCTGAATTAGCGAAAGAACATGCGCTTAGTGGAGCAAAATTATCTGCCTGCTTTATTCTCTTTCAGATAGGCATTGCCTCTGGTGATTTAAGCAGTGGTATCTTGAGTCAGCTTTTTAAATCGCGAAAGAAAATTCTCTTAGGCTTTATGGCGCTCGGCATAGCAGGCACCTGCTGGCATTTTTATAATTTATATGCTGGTAACGGCATCGTAATCACTGCTTTTTTGATGGGACTGGGTTGTGGTTATTTATCTGTTTTTGTTACCAGCACCGCCGAACACTTCGGTACTAACCTAAGAGTTACTGTTACTGCAACTGTAACCAATTTTATGCGTGGAGCGGTCATCGTTTTAATACCGCTACACCAGGGCATACAACACTTTTTTGGCACCTCGCTAAGTGTCGGATTAATCATAACTGGTATGATAGTATGGACCTTAGCTATCACCGCAGTAATATTACTGAAAGAAACTTTTGGAAGAGATTTAAACTTTGAGGAAATGTAATTGTCTAAACCACTAATTGATCATAAAAACTTCATTCAATTAGTAAAATTAAAAAGAGAATTTCAGGGACATGATATTAAAGCCGTTACATAATTCGCGATTTTTTGCTTTAAAAATGTTATTGTTCATCTCGCTTACACTTATTCAGCAAACTTTAAAAGGACTTAACGCCGATTCTATCAAAGTACACTTTAGTTTTCTTAATTCTCAGCACATCCTCAACACCGATTCTTCCTATACTTTATCATCAAATAAAAAACTGTTACTGAGCAAATTTAAATTTTATGTGTCAAATATTCAGTTAGATCAAGAGGGACATTCAAGTACAGTCGACCGTGCTATTTATCTGATAGATTTCAGCAAGCCTGAGGCTAATGTCATTACTATGAATAAGGAGTTTTCGGGCTCAGAGACTATCAGTTTTGATATTGGTATAGACAGCATAGGCAATTCTTACGGCGCAAAAAGCGGCAGTTTAGATCCGGTTAATGGCATGTACTGGACCTGGCAAAGTGGTTTTATTAATGCAAAAATAGAAGGCAGTATGGCTCACGATTCTTCATTGCAAAATTTCCAATACCATATTGGCGGCTACAGTTATCCAAATAACACCTTGCAACATTGTCAGTTTCCTTTAGCCAAAACTGCCGAAGCAACTATCAATATCGACTTAATTGAATTCTTTAATACTATAGATGCTTCTGCAGGAATGCAACTAATGTCTCCGGGACCCAAGGCTGTTCAAGTTTCAAAACTTTTTTCAAAATGCTTTCATATTCAACAGCCATAAAAACCGCGACTGTCCTGCTGATTGGCACATGGCTGTTAAGCATGCAAAAGCATCAAACCGCATTATCTATTCCCAAGCAATGGCCTGAACCAATATACAATTTTAAAGACAATCCTATTGACCCTTTGAAGATTGCTATTGGTCGTCAATTGTTCTACGACCCTATACTCTCTGCCAATAATAGCATTTCCTGCGAAAGCTGTCACTCACCTTTTACTGCCTTTGCACATACAGACCATCCTTTAAGTCATGGTATTGGTGACAGCATTGGCAATAGAAATGCCCCTGCGATTATGAATCTGGCCTGGCAAAAAAGTTTTATGTGGGATGGCGCTATTAATCACCTTGACAAATTGCCTTTAGCACCAATTTCTCATCCAAGCGAAATGGGCAGCAATATCGAAACTGTTTTGGTTAAACTTAATCAATCACATAAATACAGAACGCTATTTTATGAAGCATATGGCGATAGCTTAATCAACTCTGAGCGACTACTGAAATCTATGTCACAATTTTTACTGACATTGGTGAGCGATAATTCTAAATACGACCAGGTAAAAAACGACAAAGCTGTATTTACAGATCAGGAAGCGAGAGGCTATCAATTATTTAAATCAAATTGCAGCAGCTGCCATCAGGAACCACTATTTACCAATTCGCAATTCGAAAACAATGGATTGGCAGTATCAAAATCACTGAATGATCTTGGTCGTTATCAGATAAGTCAGAGAAGCGAAGATTCTTTTAAATTTAAAGTGCCCACTTTACGCAATATAGAATACACCTCGCCTTATATGCACGATGGCAGAATGACTAGTTTAACTGAAGTATTGAAGCATTACACTTCGGGCATACATTACTCGTCAACCCTATCTCCTAACCTAAAAAATGGAATTGTTTTAAGCAGCACAGAGAAAACAGATATCATTACTTTCTTACTGACATTATCAGACCCGCAATTTATTTTTAATCCAAGTTATCAATACCCCAAAAGCTCATCTAAATAAATCATCATTAAAATACATCTATCAAATGAATAAAATACAACTAACAATTCTCCTATGTGTGGCCAGTTTGAGTTCAATGGCTCAAACCAATCCGGCCATTACATCCTGGTTGCAAAACACCACTTTAAGAGCAAGGCATTATCTGGCTGGAAATCCAACACCTATTAATGACACCGATCTTGTTAATGTACAAAGCGTTAAATACTCTGGCACGAGTGTTTATGTTACAACTACTGGCTTGCCTAGCTTTATCACCGGACCGTTTATGGGTGGTAATCCTTCGCTAGCAACTAATCAAAATGCTATTTTTAAATTCCCTTTAATACCTTCCGAAAATACAGGCACTAAGACTGCAACCAGAGGGGGCAATATCGGTATTTTTATCAATGGCGTCGCTTTGTTTGATTTCAGAGATGGTGTAGCATGGAACACAACTAACAATACACTTTGTGGCGGTCCGGGAAATCCTCCTTGTCCAGGTGGCATGGGTGCAACTCAGGATTGGAACAGAGATGCCATCTTGGCTGAGCGTGGCGGATTTGATTGTGCGAAAGCGCATCCTGCGATGGGCAATTACCACCATCATCAAAATCCGAGTGCTTTTAAACTTGATAAAAAAGTGCTTTCTACGATCTGCAATATTTACAATGCTGAAGGTTTATACGCTATTGACAGTACTAAACACTCGCCACTTATTGGCTTTTCAGCAGATGGTTTTCCAATCTATGGCGCTTATGGTTATAAAAATACCGATGGTACTGGAGGTATTGTGAGAATAAAATCCAGTTATTCATTAAGAAACATCACTGTCAGAGATTCGAGTGCAGATGGCAGAAATGTCGGCGACGGACCAGCAATAAGCACTACATATCCTCTAGGTTATTTCAGAGAAGATTATAAATTCACAAAAATGACTGCCAGTGATTATTTAGATGAACACAATGGCAGATTTTGTATTACACCAGAATACCCAAAAGGTATCTATTGTTATTTCGCCACGGTTGACGCCAACTGGAATTCAGCCTACCCTTATGTGGTTGGTCCTACATACTTCGGCAACGTCAATGCACTTAAAGTAACATCTATTACAGAGACGGTCAGCACATACAAACCTAATAATTCAGAGATCGAAAAAGTAAAATTAAGCATTGATAAATTCAATATCTTTCCAAATCCAGCTTCTGAATTGTTAGTTGTTCAATTTAACGATCTTAATGTTACCGATCTTAAAGTTGAGTTGATAGATATAAACGGCAAATCTGTTGCTGAGTCTACCATTTATCAGGGCAGTACTATCGCCTTCTTTGATATCAGAACCATCTATGCAGGAACTTATTTTGTAAGAATAAGCAACACTAAAGACACTATACTAAAATCTATAGTTATTGAAAAATAACCTGTAACAAGAGGCGAAATTGATTAGAATTTCGCCTCTTGTTTTTTTCTCCAAACAATCATTTCCCCTGTTTGTTATATAGGTAAATGACCGAACAGGATATTGATAGAATCATAGAGATGGCATGGGAAGATCGCACACCCTTTGAAGCCATCGAAGCACAGTTTTCAGTATCAGAATCAGGCGTGATTAAACTGATGCGCTCCAATCTCAAACGCAGCAGCTTCAACCTCTGGCGCAAACGCGTCAACAGTGGCGTCAGTCAGAAACACCTGCACAAACGATCTGCCGATATCAATCGATTTAAATGCAATCTGCAGCGCCAGATTAGCGGGAATAAAATTAGTAAACGATAATTTTAATCAAATCACCCTGTCAGGGTATTTTGAAATAAAATAATTACCCCCACTTACTTTTTCATTCTGAAAGAACCCCTACTTTTGTTTGAAATTTATTTAGTATGAACAAAACGCTATGGATCTTTATGGCCTTTGCTGCCGGTGCTTTTCTGCCAATACAAGCTGGACTCAATATGAAGCTCGGCAAAGCCGCCGGTAATCCTATTCAAGGGTCTATGATTTCTTTTCTGGTTGGTCTAAGCGCCTTATTGGCCTACATCCTTATTTCACGACAAAGTTTATCTATAGAAGGTCTAAAATCTGCTCCTGCGCATGTTTGGCTGGGCGGATTATTGGGAGCATTTTATGTAACGGTTGTTATTCTGGCCTATCCGCATCTCGGTCCTAGCCTGACCTTCGGATTAATAGTTGCCGGACAGATGATTATCTCTGCCGTCATGGAACATTTCAATGTCCTCGTAGCCAATCCAACACCGATTAATTTTTATAAAATAATCGGACTTGCATTGATTGTTGTTGGGGTGATTATTGTGAGGAAGTTTTGATTATAACCAGCGCTTCCTAAACTCTCCTTCCCCATCATACTGCTTAGCTTGCTTATCAGGATTAAAAACTCTGTTCTTTATTGGATCATTGCCTACCCCTGCTAAATACGCCCAGTTGCACCAGTTACTGCTCACATCGTAATCAATTAACATCTCTTCGAAATAGGCAGCTCCATAGCGCCAGTCGCTTTCTAAATGGTGGCATAAAAAACTGGCAACATTCTGTCTGCCTCGGTTACTCATAAAGCCAGTGTGTTTTAACTCCCTCATATTGGCATTGATGAATGCATTATCTGTCTCGCCATTCATCCAGTTTTCGAAAACCTTTTTATTATGCGCTGGCAATGACATCAAAAATCTGTTAAGTCCTTTTTTCAAAAAAAACTGTCTTGGATACTTCCGCATCATCAGCTGGAAATACGCTCGCCACAACAACTCGAAGACCAACCAATAGGTAGACTCATTGCTGCCATGCTTTCTTTCGTAAGCTATTAACTCGTGATAAATTGTTCTTGCAGAAATACAACCCATCGCTAACCAGGCCGAAAACTTAGATGAATAATCACCCCCTACCATTCCATTTCTTGTCAACTTATAGGAAGATACCAGCTTAGTTTCTTCGAAATAGTATGTAATTCTCTTAAGCCCCTCTGATGCTCCGCCCCTAAATTCTAACACGGATCTTTTATCGCTTTCTACTTTGTCAAAACCTAAGTCGCTTAATTCAGGTAATGCTAATTCCGGAATTTCTATTCCCAATAACTGTTCTGGCATTGGGCACTCTGCTCTTACCGCCCAGTTCTTTTCAACTAAATGTCTGAAATCTGTAAAGACATCTGGCACCTGATGTATTGGCAAAGCATAATCTTCCAGGTTAAGTAAGGCATTGTTTTCCGTCGTGATTACTTCAATATTTAATACTTTCAAACGCTCGCTCACCAGCGTCATTTGTTCTATCTCTTCAAAACCTATTTCTGAGCTGGTATAAACTTTTGCAGCACCATATTCTTTAGCAACTTCTTCCAGTACTTCTGCCGGAAGTCCTTGTCTCACCAACAAGCCAGAACCCAGACCTCGCAACTGAGTATCTAAATCCTCTAAACTTTCCAATAAAAACTTAGCTCTGAAAACGCCTGTTTTTCTGAAACCAAAACTTGTCAATTCAAATTGGTCAGGACTCAAACAATACAAAGGAATGACAGGTTCATGGCATTGGATTGCTTCAAATAAAGCCGCATTATCTCTTACCCTTAAATCATTTTTAAACCAAACTATAACTGCCATTACTAATCATAACAAAATGGCTTGTATAAAGTTTAGAAAGAGGCGTATTAAAATTCGGCTTTAAACCTCTGCAGTTTTTAGAGCGACTTCAAAATATCCACTACTAACTCAGTAGCTGTTTCAGGCAATAAAGTAGTATCAGAAATTCCGGAAACCACTCTGGTCACATTGTGATCTGTTTTCCTCTCTTGCCATTGCTTCTCGGTCTGTTTGGTGAGATAAACCGAGAAGGTTCTGTGACCATTGCCCGGGCGCTCGCCAATTATATGCAATACTGATTTTTTATTGTCTGTATTACCTGAAAACACTTGCTCGCCACATCTGTACCCTGCTCTTACGCGACCGTGTTTGATGAATAAATGCTTTTCTGATGTTTTGAAACCTTGCTTATTCAATTGCAGTTTCAAGGCGTCTAAAAATGGCAGTAAATGACCTTCGTCCATTAAAGCCCTTGCATTCAATCCGTCGGATATGACAATCTGAACATCCGGAGAAATTTTACCAGACAATGTTTGCGAAAATTTCTTTAATTTTTTTATTGAATCGGCATCCAATTCCTCGCCGCTAAAAGGATGGTAAACATAGTCTTTGCGATCAATCGCTTTTGTTTTAAGTTCTACCACCGACAAACCCTTCACAAAACCAGTATCTATATCGGTCCACAAACAGGCCTTAGCATCTTCGTATAAACGTTTAGTTTCTGCATTGAGTGCTTCAGGCGCATCGCTAAAACTCTGCCCATAGCCTTCAGAAATTGGCACGCCTCGTTTCTTGACCCTTTCAATCATTTCTCTGCCTTCCAGAATAATCATAGCCTGATCGCGCGTATCGCCCTTAAGCAATCTATAGTTATACCATATCCAAAGAGGATCACCGAAGTATTTACCAGGTTGATTATTGCTATCAATTACTTCTAATCGCTTGAAAAATTCCCACATGACATCATTGATCTTGTAGTTGAATTTTTCTCTTATCTTTAAATGATTGCTGAACGATGTTGTCAGATAACTCAGCATAGGATCATTCTTGGTAGGTAGTGCCATCAGATACGCTGGATTAGCAGGCATAATTTCATCGATGCACCAGTCTAAATCATCCAATGTAACATCCATGTGCAAAGTGGTGCAAATATCCAGACCTATACACAAGCCATGTAACTTGCCCATTAAGGTATCTTCCAGACAACAGCGAACAAGTTGCTCTTTGTTTTTAAATACTTCCGGACCAATAAAACCTGCTACATCATTAACAAACACCCATGGTTCTTTGCCCTCATTAACTTCTGTTAAATACTGCTTAAGACATCTTATCAAACCATATTTGCGGGATTCGTGCATGACCATATCGAAGCCTTCGGAGTGACCGTTAGTACCGTCTGCTCCCTGACCCGTTTCGGCGTATAAACCGAATTTGCCTTTCCTGTTTTTAAGATGTTGCTTTAATTTTTCTATACTTAAATCGAAAGTGGTATTGGCTGAATCTGTACCTGCAATACTTTGAAACCAAACACCTGTAGAACCTTCTTCGAGCTTCTCAGCTTCTGCCTGAACATCGATATGCGCCAGAACAGAATGTGCCATTTGTTCTTCCAGCTTAAATGTCTTCCTAAGATCTAACAAAGCCTTTTCAATAGCAAGTACAGATGGCACTTCACTAGACACCGGATTACATCCCAATAACAAATCGCCAACCGCATACGACCAGGCATTGAATACCTGCCAGATAATATCCTCCGGATCATCGGTAGGAGAATTTGGCTGAACTCTGGCACTCATATACCCTTTTGATCCAATTTTCGAATCCGGCAAAGGATTAAATATTTTTGATGACGCCTGAATCAATTCCTGATTGCTCATCAGTTTCACCAGCATCGATATCACATCGCTTTCTAATGATGGCAATATGTTCTTAATAGCAATCTCATCGCTACTTAAAATAAATGTTTTTAAATCACCAAGCGTCCATTCTTCCAGAGCTTTGTTGACTGTTACAGAAGCTCTGATCCATTTGTATTGCTCGTCGTTATAGACATCGTGCTTATGTATATCCCCAATCTTTGTATGACTTAATAACTGCCTTGCCAAGTCTCTGGATGTTTCACTCCTGGCCGCTAAGCCTGCAATCTCATCGCCTTCCTTAAATGCATTAGCAGCTCCTAAAATTTCTCTGTATATTGTAACATCAAAACGCTTGTATACGCGGTTGATGTAAGCAAACACATCTTCACCAGTCATGATGTCTTTAATATCAATGCCAGATAAGTTTTGTGTTTTAAACCCTTCAGAAAAAACATATGGCATAAATACAAATGCAGAGCCAAGCATGCCTGCTTGTCTGATAAATTCTTTTCTGTTTATTTCTGACATGTTTTATGCGTATTTAATTTGTTTATTCCGACTGACCAACAAAATACCAGTCAAATATCCCAGCCGTTTTTTTCAGTCCGTAGTAATCGAAAACGCCATTCGCTCTGTCACCATTGGCGTTAAGCATAATGATTCCTGTTGTACCCATATGTGCATTAGACGCTGTTGCAAAAGAAGATCTAAGTGCCGCAGGTGTATTCGGAAGGCCTTTGCCTGTCTCAATCATACTGCCAAAAACTTTCATAATATCATAGGCCGATAATGTTAGGGCATCACCTTGTATACCCGTTGAATTAAATATCTGAGATAATAATGGTGCCCATATACTTTGATTAGCTGCAGGCAATGTAAAACCCGGACTAAAGAACTGGGTTGCAACAGCAAATTGTGATGCTACTGTATCTTTCAAAAGGTTTTTATTTTTAAAAAAGCCTACGCCTCCTACCCAGTTGACACTGCTAAGCACTGTATCTTGAGCGGCTTGATGAAACAATAATGTGGTTTCATCAAAAGAAGTTGAAAGAACAGCGATCTCAGCTTTTGAATAAGTAGTGGCATACTGCAAAATCTGCTTCTTTACTTCCGCTAAAACGACTGAAAAATCGATATCTGTTCCGGCAAAATTACCAGCTGAAATGGTACTACCACCCAGTCCGGTAAAATTAGAAGTTATTGCAGAATTCAAACCTAAACTACCTGCATCATTTCTCGAGATGGCTATCAGCGCTTTCTTACCTTGCTTTTTCAAGGTATTGGCTATTGCCTTACCCGTAATTTGTTCGCCTGGTGCATAACGAAAAACCATGTCATCAGGCATTGATAAAGAATTGGCTGTAGAAGAGGGACTGACCACCAAAATACCTAAACTATCCGCAATGGGTTTTATTGCCAGTAACTCGGCGCTGGTTTGCGGACCAATAACCAACTTAAACCCATCGGCCGCCAGAGTACGCATGGCACTTACAGCCAACACTGGATCAATTTTGGTATCGAAAACCGTTAATGCGAATCGATAGGGCACTTGCCTTGATTCGAAATCTTTGTTAATCTGGTCGATCGCTATACCAATAGCCGCCTCCGAGCTATTTCCAAGGTACGACAAATCACCGGTCTTCGAAAACAAACCAGCTACTTTTATCGTCGTGTAAACACCTCCTATTGGTTCATCTTTTTTGC
>JAIXYV010000110.1 GCA_027490055.1 Bacteroidota bacterium
CACCAAAACAGAGATTCGCACCGGCGTTCTTGAGAACGATTGCCGTCAGTTGATGAAGGATTTTTTTGCGCAGAAGAGATAGGCAGCTGATAAGGAATGTGAGCATTGAAGCGTCAGCGACGCTCAACTATCGTCTTCCTTTCCAAGATACAAGTCGCAGCAGCCCTGTGCCCGCGGCGCAGGGAACGAGTGTGAGGAGTACCTCACCGTCAGACCCGCGGACTATGGCATACCCCAAAACTGACCACAATCACCCCCTTTACCTTGACCGTCATCATGTTTTTTTTTGAAATTCGGTTATAGCATTGTAGCATCGTTATGGAACAAAATTCTTTGATGCAACAATTCGACGCCAAAATTGAAAAAGACGTCAACATCGAACCTAAAGACTGGATGCCGGATGACTATAGAAAACATCTGATCAGACAGATTTCTCAGCACGCCCATTCTGAAGTAATTGGTATGCAGCCTGAAGGCAACTGGATCTCCAGAGCACCTAGTCTAAGAGCGAAGAAAATCCTCTTGGCTAAAATTCAGGATGAAGGCGGACACGGCCTATATCTATACTCTGCTGCAGAAACTCTGGGCATTAGTCGCGATGAACTCATTCAGCAACTGCATGATGGCAAAGCCAAATACAGCAGCATATTCAACTACCCTACCCTTACATGGGCTGATATCGGCGCAATAGGCTGGCTGGTAGATGGTGCTGCTATCGTCAACCAGGTCTCTTTACAGAGAACCAGTTATGGTCCGTATTCAAGAGCCATGATACGCATCTGTAAAGAAGAGAGTTTCCACCAAAGACAGGGTTACGAAATAATGGCCAACATGATGAACGGCTCAGCCGCTCAACGCGAAATGGCGCAAGATGCAATGAACAGATGGTGGTGGCCTTCGCTGATGATGTTCGGACCGCACGACAGCGACTCTCCACATACTGGCAATGCCATGAAATGGAAAATCAAGCGCCAGAGTAATGATATTTTAAGACAAAAATTCATTGATAAAACTGTACAGCAAGCCGAAGTGATTGGCTTAACCATTCCTGATAAAGATTTAAGATGGAACGAAAGCAAAAAATGCTACGACCATGGCGAAATCAACTGGAATGAATTCAACGAAGTTATCAATGGTAACGGACCATGCAACAAGCAACGCATGAGCAATCATATACAAGCCCATCAGGAAGGCGAATGGGTAAGAAAAGCTGCAACAGCCTACGCTAACAAAAACAAACAATTAGTCAATCAATAATGGAAAATATTCAAGATTCACAATGGCCAATCTGGGAGGTTTTTATCCAGTCGCAACCTGGCACTCCCTACAAACATGCGGGCAGCGTTCATGGTCCTGATAAAGTTATAGCCATGCAAAACGCCAGAGATACCTATTTCAGAAGAAACGAAGGCACCAGTATATGGATTGTTCCAAGCGAAGCCATCGTAGCTTCTAATCCTGATGAGGCAGATATGTTTTTCGACCCTTCGAACGACAAAGCTTACAGACACCCAACTTTTTACACCATGCCGGAAGGCGCATTAAATATTTAATATGACACATCAAGAAGCTTTATTAACCTATACCCTGCGTTTAGCCGACAATCCGTTGATCTTAGGTCACCGTCTTGGTGAATGGTGCAGCAAGGCCCCAATTCTTGAAGAGGATCTGGCGATAACCAATATGGCCCTCGACATGATCGGTCGCGCCGAAGCCCTATTAAGATACGCTGCCGAAATTGAAAATGAAGGTAGAACAGAAGACGATTTGGCATACAAACGCGCGGAGAGAAAGTTCTACAACCATTTATTGATTGAGCAACCTAACGGCGACTTTGCTTATACCATCGCCAGGCAGTTATTTAACTCAGCCTTTGAGTTCTATTACTATTCAGAATTAATGAACAGTAAAGACGAAACTCTAGCTGCTATTGCCTCTAAATCTATTAAAGAAATTAAATACCATCTGAAGCACGCCTCCGACTGGACCAAACGCTTAGGCGATGGCACCGACGAGAGCAAGCAGCGCATGCAAGCTGCAATCAATGATCTCTGGATGTATACTGGCGAATTATTTGAAAGCGACGAGATAGAAGACAATCTTAGTACTATCGGGATTGCTCCAGATGCCAGTGCCTTGAAAGGGGCATGGAAAACTTATATTACAGACCTACTGAGTGAAGCCAAACTACAAATTCCAGAAGATGCCTATATGCAGACTGGCAGCAGAGATGGCATCCATACAGAACATTTAGGTTTTATTCTGGCCGATATGCAGTATCTGCAACGTGCCTATCCTGAAGCAAAGTGGTGAAATTCATAATCGATAAATAGTTGTTTGAAGTGAGAGATCAAGCAACTACCTAAAGCTAAAGTTGGCGGATAGTATGTGTTTCTGCTGACTTTAGCTTTTTTAATCTTTGATGAAATCGTGATCGCGATAATCTAAATTTCGTCTGAACGCATACCACTGAGGCACACGATCTTCAAACAAAGGCACTTCTCCTAATGCATTGAACCTGGCACAAAAATCTTTGTTGATAATCCTGTCCTTATACGCTAATTCCACCCAGCCCAAATTGGGATACTTCGTCGACAAAGTAAAGCCATACGACTGAATCAATGAGTCGGATGCATCCGCAACTTCCATGATAATACCGCGAATTGTCACCGACTTTTGCAAAAAGGTAAAGCCAAGCTCATTCGACTTTAGAGTCTGACTTAAATAGTCAATCTTGTTGTCTTTTAGTAATTTATTCAGATAGTGCTCATCCACCCAGTATCTCTGCTTAGGTAATGTCACCAGTAAGAGTTGACTATTCATGACCTCAAAGTCCAATAAGGGATGCTTGCTCTTTAACCTTTCCATTTCTTCAAATAGATCGATAGACAATTCTTTATCAAAAACGATGGCATATTGATCAGGGACATAGGCAAAGCCATTCATATTGTGCGCATAGGCCAGGTAATCATCCGAATAACGAATCACGTTAACAGCATGAAAATGCATAGTTTCGGCACCTTTACTATAGCGCACATCCAGTTTAACATACACAGTATCGTTGTATAAAAACAGGCTATCGGTTTGCTCATCTGCCAGAATCTGGTATTGATTGCCAGCAGGACGGCAGACCGCATTTTGCCATACCCCATTCTGTTTGCAGAGTATCTTCAATTGATATCGCTGGCAGTTGTAATCATCTTTGATATAAACAAAAACGGATTTTTTGAAGATCGTATCTGGCATGCGACCAACAGGATCCCAAAAACTCCAGGTATGCATTCTATCGCCAGTTCTTGCATGCACCAGTCCCATACTCACAGGTCGGTTTTTGCCATCACAAAACAATTTTTTATGAACGAACGAATCAATCACTTCGGTATAAACAATACTGTATTGCTCTTTATTTTCGACCATACTGGCATTATAATCTCCAATGATAATGTAATTGGTTTCGCACATTACCCAGGGACTGAAATTGGTCATGACATTAAAACGCACCAAGACATTTTCTATCCCGCTGGCGTGAGCATTGAGAAAAGTATGATAAACAATATACCCAATTTTCCCGGGCTTAGTGGTTCTGGTGTAAGTATACAGAGTAGTATCCTGAACATGGATTTTATTAATGATCAATGTCTGATCGGATAAGTTGCGAAAGAAAAAAGTATCTTGTATTTGATTGTGAGCTCTGAGGTATTGTCTGTAATAACCTGGCCTTTTCGCTTCAGTTGTCTCCACCGGTTTTACTGGCCTTACCACGCCGAGTACATGCTTATCGCCATTGATCCACTGCATATAACTTTTTTGTCCCATAAGGGGCAGACACAGTTGCAAAACCAAAAAAGCAAAAAGGTATAAAAAGCGCTTCATATGACTTAATACTACAAGTCTGAAAAAGGTAAATGTTATAAATGAGCAGCAGTATCTTTTACGACTTGCTGAATTGGCGTAAATGTAAAACCTGCATCTTTAATGGCTTTACTGTCGTAATGATTTTGCTTTAAAGAGGTTTTCAATGTTTCGTAACTGATGGTCGATTTTGGGTTAAGCCATGCAAATATTTTGATGGGCCATTTCAACCAGATCAGATAAGATGGCTTAATTTCTATAGAAGGAGCCTTAAGCTTTAAAGCATCCGCTATCCAATCGAACAACTGCTTGTAAGAAATATTTTCTGACACCATCAGGAAACGTTTATTTTTAATGTCCGTCATGCCTAATCCCGTCATCGCCTCTGCCACATCTCTGACACCTACAAAACCATTGATACCTTGGGTATACAGTTTAAAGCCATTTTTTATATTGAAGAAAAGACGGCAAGAACCTTTTTCCCATTTGCCCGCACCGAGAATGATCCCAGGGTTCACAACAAAAACATCCAGTCCCTCTTCCATGCCACGCCATACTTCAAGTTCGGCTAAATGTTTAGAAATGGCGTACTCGGTATTGTTATCATCATCGGCCCATTGGGTGTCTTCAGTGATGGTTTTGTTGTTATCAGTTCTACCCAAAGCCGCAGTACTACTGGCGTAAATAAGCTTCGACACACCAGCTTTGAGACAGGCATTTACCACATTGGCAGTACCTTCTGCATTCACCTTCATCATGGTCGAATTCTTGCCTTTAAATGCCACAACAGCGGCGCAGTGAAACACATAAGAAGCACCTTCAAAAGCCGTGTCAAGTTCCAAAATATTGGTAATATCTGCTTCGCACCACTCTACATGCTTTAAAAGATCTTGTTTATCATCCAATCGCCATCTGGCAATGTCATGATATTCGGACATATCAGAATTACTGCGACGAAGTGCTTTCACTTTAAAGCCCTTCTGCAGCAGGCTCATCACGACATGCGCCCCTAAAAAACCATTTGCTCCTGTTACTACCAGCATGTTGAAAGATTGATAAGGCAATATTCGGTTTTTTATCCCAATATTGAAACATCATGTTAGAGGCATTTTTTACACCAGTCAGCAAAGCATTGCACAAAACTTATGCAAAATCGGCCGGCACTATGGGCGGCGAACTGAAAGTGAATACCGGTAAGTTCCCAGATTATTCTGGTATCGATGTTGCCATCGTAGGGATGGGCGCTAACGCCGACAAAGTGAGGAAAGTCTTGTATAGCTACAGCTACAACTTCAATGGCATTACCGTAGCTGATTTTGGTAACCTCAATCACGACGGGAGTTCTAAGAATGCTAATGCGGGCTTAAGAGAATGCCTGATTGCGCTGAAAGCAGAGAACATCATTCCTATTATAATCGGCGAAAACGATAATTATAGTGATGCCTTACTGAAAAGTTTGCCATACTCCGACATCGATTATGCATTGGTGTCTCCAGAAATTGCCTACAATCCTGATGATATTGTCTGGAAACTGAAACAAAAAAATAAATTATTTCATTGCTCATTTATTGGCATACAGAACTTCTTAAACACCCATGCCAGCATTCAAATGGTGTCTGAATTATTCAGTGAACAAATTCGTTTAGGAGAGTTACGCACCAATATTCCGGGTGTTGAACCGGTTTTAAGACAAGCTGATATTTTCGAATTTAGTTTAAACAGTATCAAACATGCAGATTTTGGTTCATCGAGCAAACCAATGCCCAGCGGCCTACTCAATCAAGAAGCCTGTGGTGTTTGCAGATATGCGGGTGTATCAAACAAGATTGGGGTGTTTATTTTTAACCATTTTACCTTAAGTGACACCAGCCTAACAGACAATATGCAGATTGCACAAATGATCTGGTATATTTTAGATGGCATCGACAATAGATTCAACGACCATCCTCAACTTAACAACCGCAACTTTACCGTGTATAAATGCCATGCCAACAGCGGCGAAGACATGTTGTTTTTGTACAGCGAATTAACGGGCAGATGGTGGATGCAGGTGCCTTCTGTAAGCAAAAAGAAAAAGACTGCGCCCAAATTTGTAGGCTGCCGCGAAAGCGACTACGAAATTGCCAAACAGGGAGAAGTTCCTGAATTGTGGTTTAGAGCCGCCCTGGCGAATTAACCCAATTGGTTTAGAAATCTTTTTTTTCTAACTTTGCTCTATAAAACTTCACTAATGAGTAAAACTATAACAAAAATTTTACTAGTCCTTGCCATTGTATTTAGCACAAGGTCTGATGCCCAAACCAATCTTAGTCAGGGATTAATGGTTAATCTTCCATTCTCTGGCAACACCAAAGATTCGAGTGGCAACAATTTTCACGGCACAGGCAACAATGTGGTTATTACCTCCGACAGGTGCAACAATAACAATTCGGCCTACAACTTCAATGGTGTTGATGCCTATGTCCAAGTTCCGGTTAATGGGCTTTTAAACAATTATTACAGTTATTCTATATGGGCTTTTCCCAATGAAATACCTGTCCAAGGTAAATACACCTACCCGTTCTCGATTGGGGGCGCAAATGGCGGTCAAAACATTTCAATTTGCAACAATGCCCTTCAAGGATGGTCGGGCGGTGCCTATAACAATGGCAATACCACTTTATCATTAGTTTCTGTAGGTTCACTACCAACACTTGGAGAATGGAATCATATTGTTTTGATAAGAGATACTTTTAAAATCAAACTTTATGTGAACGGTGTTTTAAACACCAACGAATCCTATTATGGCGGATGGAACACCAGCAATGGTGGACATACGCCCAACTACGGCAGTAATCCAACAGCCATAATTGGCGGTCGTAATCTCGATACAGGTTTTTTCTTCAATGGTATTATTGACGATGTAAAAATTTACAACAGAGTCATTACCCCTGAGGAAGTCAATGCCCTATACCGCGAAAAATCATGTTTCTTTACCGACATTCAACCAATAGAAACACCTGAACCAATAGCTATTTACCCAAACCCGGCAAGTACCCAGATCCACTTAAATATTATCAACTCCGGGGATGTTAAAGCCTATAAAATCATCAATAATATTGGTCAAACAATCCTATCCAATAACATCCTGACTGATGAAAAAACCTTTAGTATTCAACTACCTGTTTTACCAACTGGCATTTATACAATTATGGTTGAAACAAACAGTGGCTTTATTCAAAAACAAGTAGCTATTGCAAATTAAATTTCTGGACATAAAAAAAAGCCGTCATAGATACTATGACGGCTTTTTTGTTTTATACAATTAAGCTCTTTTCTCACTCACCCATTCGGTGATATAACTTACAATATCCGATGTCGCAGTACCCGGAGGAAACAAGCGGGCTACACCCTGCTCATTCAATGACTTCATATCATCATCCGGAATAATACCGCCACCAATTAACAACACATCTTCCAACTGCTTTTGCTTCATGGTATCTATTATTTTTGGGAAAACAGTGTTGTGCGCTCCAGATAAAATGCTAACGCCAATAACATCGACATCTTCCTGTAAAGCGGCATTTACAACCATTTCTGGTGTCTGACGCAATCCTGTATAGATAACTTCCATGCCAGCATCTCTAAGGGCTGTTGCAATAACCTTTGCACCGCGGTCGTGACCGTCGAGGCCGACTTTAGCAATTAACACTCTGATAGGTCTATTGATTGAACTCATTTTTGAACTTTTTTAAATTTTATCGCATCGCTGCGTTTCATATGTTTTTCGACATATTTCTTAAAGGCCATATTCTCCATCACATACTCGCCATTCTGACGGGTACTGATGTGCAATCCGGCCTTCTTCATATGCTTTATACTCTTCTTACTCAGAAGTATTTTATAAATGTAAATGGCTTTTGAATCGTACTCAAACGGATACACAAAATACGTGTAGCGACCAGTGCTATCAGATTCCTTTACATTCATGTAGTAGAAATCGCCTAAATGGCTTAACGAATTACTTGAATCAGAAAGATTGACAATTCTGCTAATCACGCCATCGTTGATGCTGGCACCAGCAGATCCAACAACCAGAGTATGGGTATCACTTACACCATTATCCTTTTCTATATGCTGATAGGTGCCATACATGGCCTCTGGATACGATTTTACAATCACACCCGGACGCTCGGTAAAACTGGCAAACTGACAAGATCCAAGACTGATCAGTAAGACAAATAACAGTGATATAGAAAGTTTTTTAATCATTATTGTGCTGTTCCAGAAATGGAAGATATAGCAGATTTTATTCTTGCGGCACTCTCGCTAACTCCGATAAGTTTTAGCATATCAAACAAAGGCGGACCGCCAGCTTCGCCACTTAAACACACCCTTAGAGGCTGCATTAAACTACCCGGATTGATCCCTTTTGCTTGTGCACCTTCCTTAAATTTATGTTCTATCTCCTGAACTGACAGCATTTCCATGGCGTCTAATTCATCTGCAAAACTTCCAAGATATTCAGACACCTGTGCATTCCATTTCTTGGCTATCACCTGTTCGTCATACACCTTTGGCGCTTCAAAGAAAAAGGCACATTTATCGGCTATTTCATTTTTGAAATTTACTTTCTCTTTTACCAGTGCCACAACTTGTGCCAGATAATCAACAGTTGTTTCAAAACCTTTGGCTTTCACATCTCCGATAATGGCTTCTGCAATTTCTTTATTGTCTTTAATCATCAAATGCTGATGGTTAAACCATTTTGCTTTCTCAGGATCGAATTTAGCGCCGTTCTTACTGATCTTTTCGATGCTGAACAACTGTATCAATTCGTCCATAGCAAAGATCTCTCTGTTATCTGAGGTATGCCATCCCAATAAGGCCAGCATATTGATTACTGCTTCCGGCTCATAACCTTTTTCTCTGTATCCACTGCTGATTTCGCCACTTGCCGGGTCTTTCCATTCCATAGGGAATACCGGGAAACCTAATCTGTCGCCATCTCTTTTGCTGAGTTTGCCATTGCCGTCTGGTTTTAAAATCAAAGGCAAATGCGCAAATTTTGGCATCACTTCTTCCCAACCGAAATATTTATACAACATCACGTGCAAAGGTGCCGATGGCAACCATTCTTCGCCTCTGATAACGTGTGTAATTTTCATGGTATAATCGTCGACCACATTCGCTAAGTGATAAGTAGGCATACCATCCGACTTAAACAACACTTTATCATCCATAGCAGAGGTTTGCACCACTACCCAACCGCGAATTAAATCGTGGAATCTTACTTCTTCTTTTCTTGGTAACTTGATTCTGATAACATAAGGCTCACCTGCCTCTAAACGACGTTTTACTTCGTCTTCAGACAAGGTAAGAGAGTTTTTCATACTCATTCTGCTTACGGCATCATATTGTGCAGCCATTCCGCCGGCCTTGAGTTTCTCTCTCATGGCATCTAAATCTTCTGTAGTATCAAAAGCATAGTAAGCATGACCCGCAGCAAGCAACTGATCGGCATACTGACGGTACATCCCTTTGCGGTCGCTCTGTCTGTAGGGTTCGCAAGGACCGCCAACATGGGTACCCTCGTCGAATTTTATGCCAGCCCAGGTCAGAGAATCGATAATGTACTGCTCAGCACCAGGCACAAAACGCTGCTGGTCTGTATCCTCAATTCTAAGAATCATATCACCGCCTTGCTGACGGGCAAATAAATAATTAAATAAGGCTGTACGCACACCACCTATGTGCAGGGGTCCGGTAGGACTGGGAGCAAATCTGACTCTGACTTTCGACATAAAGTTGCAAAATTAGTCATTTTTTTTGATTTGCTTCACAGCAATCCTCAGTATCTATCGCATCGTTCTGCGTTTGCGGTACCATTCGCTTTCGGCGCCCGACTGAGTAGCTGCTGAGGCTGACTCGGCCTTCTGGTTTGAAAACACGTAAGATGCTACTAATCCCAATGCCTCCTCGAGACTACTGTCGTAAGACATCTGAAGGTATTCTGGCTTGAAATAGTTATCGATAAATTTAGTGTCGAAATTGCCGTTGATGAAATGCTCATTTTCCATTACCCAGTAGCCAAACTGTAAGGTATTGGCAACACCTGAAATACGGTACTCAGAGATAGCGCGCTTCATCTTCTCGATGGCATTATCGCGGGTATCCGCCCAAACGATCAACTTGGCAATCATATTGTCGTAGTGGATAGGAATTTCCATGCCTTCTTCCATGCAATCGTCTACTCTAATGCCAGGACCTTGCGGCACTTTGTAAGTGCTTAAAGTTCCGATATCTGGCAGGAAATTATTAGTAGGATCTTCGGCGCATATTCTCAATTCGAGCGCATGCCCGTTGATTGTTAAATCCTCCTGGGTAAAGCTCAGTGGGTGACCTTCAGCCACACGGATCTGCTCTTTAACAAGATCTAAGCCCGTAATCAGTTCAGACACCGGATGCTCTACCTGTAATCGGGTATTCATCTCCAGGAAATAGAAATTAAGTTGCTCGTCGAGTAAAAACTCTACAGTACCAGCACCGCTGTATTTAGCCGCTTTCGCAACATTGACAGCAGCCTCTCCCATTTGTTTTCTCAATTCAGGTGTTAGCACTTTACTCGGCGCCTCTTCTACCAGTTTCTGGTGACGACGCTGAATACTGCAATCGCGCTCAAACAAATAACACACATTACCATGGTTATCTGCCATTAACTGAATTTCTATATGTCTTGGTGCTGCTACATATTTCTCAATAAATACGCTACCATCACCAAAAGAGCTTAAGGCCTCACTCTGGGCCATATGCATTTGCGATTCAAATTCGTCAACATTATTGACGATACGCATCCCTTTACCACCACCGCCAGCACTGGCTTTGATTAAGACAGGGAATCCGATTTCTGTAGCTACTTTCTTAGCCGCTTCAATATCTGTAATGGCCTCTTTCAGTCGCGGAACTAATGGCACACCAAAATCTGCCACTGCTTGTTTACTGGCAATTTTACTACCCATTAAATCCATACTAGCGGCGCTGGGACCAACGAAAATAATGCCAGCCTCTTCCAACTTAATAGCAAATTCAGAACGCTCAGACAAGAACCCATAACCTGGGTGAACCGCATCTACCTGATGCTCTTTGCAGATCTCTATAATTTTATCGGCAAGCAGGTAAGATTCTCTGGAAGGCGGCGGACCTAAGCGATAGGCCTCATCGGCATAACGAACGTGAAGCGCATTGCGGTCGGCATCACTATATACTGCCACAGTGCGTATTCCCATTTCACGACAGGTACGCATCACTCTGATGGCTATCTCTCCTCTATTGGCTACAAGAAGTTTTTTGATTTTTTTCATTACTTGAGGCAAAGTTACATTTTTTTTTGATTTCTCTTAAGGGCAGATTTAGATACCCAAAGCTTTATTCAGCAATTGAATAAATTCTTCCTGTGGAATTTCTTTTGCGCCGAATTGCAGCAAATGGTCATTTATAAACTGGCAATCTACCACCTGAATATCTTTATCCCTCACCCATTCCATCAGAAATACCAGGGCTATTTTACTGGCATTGGTGACAGTGTGAAACATACTCTCGCCAAAGAAAATCTTTCCCATGGCAATACCATATAAGCCACCCACCATCTCGTTGCCCTGCCAAACCTCGAAACTCAGGCCGTAGCCCATTTTATTGAGACCACAATACACCTCTATGATTTCATCCGAAATCCAGGTCTCTTCGCGCAGAGCGCACATCTCGATGCACTTCTTGAAATCCTTGTTAATATGAAGACTGAAAGGTTTCTTATTGTATAAACGCCTTAGATTCTTGGGTACATGAAATTCGTGAGGCAAAATAACGCCACGCATTTCTGGCTCATACCAGAAAATGGCATCATTCTCGTCAGGGTCAGCCATAGGAAAAATACCCTGAGTATACCCGTGTAATACCTGATGGGCAGTCAGCATAGTCGGTTAAGACAACATATCTACATAGCTCAGTTCGCGGAATGCCTGAACGCGCTCTTGCAGTAATTTCTCATCGATATTGATGATGTTTTCGGTACCGAATTTCTCAACACAGAAACTGGCCATGGCAGAACCATAAATGATGGCACGCTTCATATTGTCGAAACTGATATTATCCGTCATTGCCAACCAGCCAATAAAGCCACCAGCAAACGTATCACCTGCACCTGTTGGATCAAAAACGTCTTCTAACAACATAGCTGGTGCAAAGAACACTTGCTCTTCGTAGAACAATAAAGCACCGTGTTCGCCTTTTTTAATGATGAGGTATTTTGGTCCCATAGCACGAATAACTCTCGATGCTTTCTTCAAACTGTATTCACCAGACAATTGTCTTGCTTCCTCGTCGTTGATGGTTAAAACATCCACCATTTTAAGCGTTTCCTTTAAATCATCCAAAGCCACATCCATCCAGAAATTCATAGTATCCATGGCAATCAGTTTTGGACGCTTGCTTAAACGTTTAATTAAAGTACTTTGTACAACCGGTGCCAGATTGCCCAGCATTAAATAATCCGGAGCATCCATACCTGCCGGTACAATTGGATCAAAATCTGCCAGAACATTTAATTCGGTAATGAGCGTCTCGCGACTGTTCATATCGTTAAAGTAACGACCACTCCAGAAAAATGATTTTTCGCCTTGCTTAATCTGCAAACCTGCAGTGTTAATGCCTTTAGATGCCAGAAAATCGATGTACGACTGAGGGAAATCGTCGCCGACCACGCCTATCAATCCAACTTCTTTTGCAAAGTAAGAAGCCGCCAAACTTACATAAGTAGCAGCGCCTCCGATAATTTTGTCTGTTTTTCCGAATGGGGTTTCAATAGCATCAAACGCTACTGTACCAGTTACCAATAAACTCATATTTCCTGCAAAAATGAGTTTATTTTAACAATTAAAAAAATTTAGCCGCTTTCAATGGCATTTTAAAGATCTTTAATCTTATCCCATAAAATTGAAATTTGACAGAATAATGATAATTCAAAACAATACTTCAGCAAATTTTCTGTTATTTGCCCATATGTCAGAATTCAGAGAAAAAATTGATGAAGTAAGTAATTATTTCAAGAACGGCGACTATTCATTGGGCAAACGCCGAATGATTGACTGCGCCCTTGACACAGCACAAACCAGCTTTTTCAAACGATGCCTGGACATCATTGAACAGCATAACGACAACGATAGCGCTATCGCATCGGCTCAGGAAACTGCCCAATTTCTCGCTGACATGGCCGCCATCTCCATCAATAATAAAAGTACCAGCGATACATTGATGGAAATAAAAAATGTGAGCAAAGCCTATGCTAACGGGAACTTTAAAATTTCGCCTTTGAGTTTTCAATTGAGATACGGCGAGGTAGTAGGACTCGTTGGAGAAAACGGCAATGGTAAAACTACCCTGTTGCGTTTGTTGTCTCGCGACCTTAAAGAAGATGAAGGGACGCTCAGCTTTAAAGCAGAAAAAGAGACCAACTCACTGTATGAACTGAGAACACGCCTTGTATATATTCCTCAACGTGTACCAAAATGGTATGGGTCATTGATGGATAATCTGCATTTCACACTTTCAATGTATGACATCCACAATGAAGAGAATGTTTTAAGAGCTGAACTAATTATAGCACGCCTCGGACTTCGTCCGTTTAAAAACCTTGGATGGAACAGAATTTCATCAGGCTACCGTACAAGATTTGAACTCGCAAAAGCATTGCTTAGACAGCCAGAACTTATGCTACTGGATGAACCATTGTCTAACCTGGACATCATCTCTCAGCAAACCATTTTGCAGGACCTCAAACACATGAGTGGTTCTATCAGCAGACCCTTTGGTATTGTACTAAGTTCACAACAACTATACGAAGTAGAAAAGATATCTGACATGGTAATTTTCCTTCGTCAGGGTGTAGCGCAATATCAGTTTAAAACTACTGAACAATCTGAAACAACTCAGTCGCTCATCTATGAACTTGAAACCGATGCAACAAGAGAAGAAGTCGTTAACACCTTTAACAATTGTGGTCTCGAAAGCATCAACTTTAACGGCGGTGTCTATGTCTTACATTTTAACAATAGCAGCAGTGGTAAAGCCATCTTTGCCAGCATCAGCAGCAGCGACTTACCAGTCAGATACATCAGAAACATCACTAATTCTTCACGTAGATTCTTTATCCAGTAAACTATGCTCAACCTATCACTTAAAAAAACCATCCTTTCAAAACCATTGATTTGGAATACCAGAGTTGTGCAAATGCTGGTATTTGCCATTGTGTTTCACCTGATCTATTTCCTTCTGGGGTATAGCGCCTTCAATGATATCAGATACTTATATAACCACGATTCTGATTTTGAATTTATAAGTAAAATTGGCTTACATCTAACGGCCGGACTGGTGCTCTTTATTGCTGTTGTTATCTGGCTGTTCCATTACTTGCGAAACAACCCGTTTAAAAGCTTCTATCCTGTCAATAAAAACTATTTACGAAAAGAATCATTACTGGTGGTCTTTATTTTTTTCTTTACTATTACCATCTACCACAGTTATGAATATGGCAAACTAATAAAATCAAGAAAAGTTGCCAAAGGTATTTATGACCCAAAAGATATTGATGTTATAAGACAAGCAGTTTGTTTTCTGCCTTATGAACTGGAATTATTTGAGCGACAGAATTGTTGCGACTCAGCGATTGCTCGCAGTAAGCGTTATAAAGCAATAGACCCTAATTATTGTGGACCAGGCAATACGTATCAAAGCAATTACGAAGAGAATGATCAAGTCGTAACCCCTGAATACGCGCCAGAAGTAACACCATTACCTCAACCTACTGAAGACAACTATGTTAAAGAATACAACTACCTTTATTATTGCAGCAATATTGAATATTTTAGCATTGATAACAGAAAAACACTTCCTGTACATTCCACAGCCAAACGATGGTTATTAGGTCAGCATAAAGACTCCATTAAACAGGCTTTAAAAGCGTATATTAAAATTGCTAATAAATACAAAATCAGACATAACCTTGATGCCGATGAATTAACTGCCATGTGCTTTGCAAATAATTATAAAATTGAAAGCGGACTAGAAGATATCTATTACGATCAGGAGATTTTACCAGATAATAACTCGGCTGAATTCAGAACACTTAACAATGCGCCACTGCGACTTTTAACCCTTCAAAAGGAAAGCTTCTTTACCATTTCAATGTGGGAGGTGTATGGCTATATCACACTGGGACTAAGTGTTTTGTTACTCAGCTTCAGATTTACCAGATTTAAACCATGGATTGTTTCGGTATTAGGCAGCGGAGTCGTGTTTGTCGCCTTTGCTATCATTGCCAATATGCTAATTGATGAATATGACATTGTGTATTTCTATTTAGGATTTACAGTGCTTTGTATCATTAAAGCAATTCAATCGATACAATCAAAAAAGAACAAACTACACTCAGGCGTCTGGCTTAACTGGTCAGCATTCGGACTATCAGGATTTATTCCCATCATCATGAACCTGATCTACGACAATACCGGTGAAATAAGACGCTGTATTAACGAGTACTATGTTGTGGTGCGAGAAGAATCTCCTATCCATGATTGGATTGGCTCTAACTGGGACCTCATCAATGCAGGGAACTTTACTTTTCTGATTCTGTATTTCTTCATGTTGTACATTCCTCTGGCCTATAAATGGCAAGCCAATCCGAGTGAATAATTCAATCATTTAGAAATTGATACAGCCTTGTAAACGTCTTCTAAAAAGTCCGTATCTGAAGCGCTTGCGTTTAACCTTTTTGATTTTCTTTTCTTTTTTAGTTTCCGGACCAGGTACTGCACTTGTGATTTCCTGCCCTTTTTGAAAGATATTGCCGCTTAAAGGATTGGCTTGAATACCTATAAAAGAAAAAACAGTTAACAGGGCTAAAACAAAGGATTTGTGAAAACGCATTTTCGGCTGAGCGCCTAACTGATCGGCATAAAATATACCACAAGTATTTTTGCCTGCGGCGATAATATCTTCAATTGATTTATCCCTAAAATCGACCACCACTTTATCGCATTTGCCGCAATAAAAACCTTCGCCTGATTGCCTGGCTTTTTTAGGGGCAAAAGGACAAGGATGAGCTATATGCAAGGAATTTTTGATAAACAAAAATACCGATTTATTGAAACTTTAAAAAGTATCGCTGTTGGAATCGTGAGACAATTGCACCATATGCGCCATTTACATTGCCCCTGACGATGGCAGGCTGAGAAAATGGATCACTTTGATAAAAGAGATGTTCGTTAACCGAACTGTAGTAATTGTAGGCATTCTCTGAATAAGAGGACATATACAATTCTAATCCAGTAGTTACCTGTCCTGGGGTGGTAAACAAATCTGATATACCAAACTTAAGGTACTGAGCAGACCCATTAAATTTAATATCTTTAAACACCAGATGCTTGTTAGAGAATCTGGTTAAAGGGTCTTCAGTTAAAATGAAATCGACCGACTCAAGGCGCGACCATTCGACGAGTGTTTGTGTGTCCCCTCCACTGATCTGTTTATAAAAACGCTTCACCTGTATCCCGTAAAAATTCTTTTGTAAAGCAGGGTCATTTAAGCGAACCTGAATCTGAAAAAAATTATTCTTCCCCTGAAAAATGATGCGTGAAGTATCCTGGATGACGCATTCCATAGTATCTGGAATTCTTTCACTAGCCCAGTATATTTCGGCATTTCGGGTAATTTTAAATAAATACTGGCGTCCGGCTTCTGGCTTGGTTACTGCCGATTTGTATACCCCTTTCCCGGAATGTGTCAGAACATCTACTATAGTTGTATCTGCATCAAAGACTTCTATGCTGGCATCTTCAATGTATTTTTTACCAGAATTATCTGTGATGTTTTGAGTACGGGATAAATTTACACAAAGAAAACTATCCGGATAAAGTGCCGCATCTACCACCAGTACCGATGGCTTATCCCCAATATTTATAATGATCTCTCTCTTGCAGGAAACCAGAGCAATCAGTAACAAGCTATATAATACCAGAGATTTCAAAATGTGATTTTATAATTGACACTTGGAATGAAAGGAAATAAACTAACAGCTTCAAAAATCCTTTCCCCTTCATCATTGTATGAAGGTGTGATGTAAAAAGGATTCAGACGGTTGTATACATTGTAAGCGCCAACACTTAAATATCGCGCAAAGTGCTTATTGACTTTTTTGAAATTT
Source organism: Bacteroidota bacterium (assembly GCA_027490055.1). GTDB lineage: Bacteria > Bacteroidota > Bacteroidia > NS11-12g > UBA955 > JABMMZ01. Next base: position 17,084 of record JAIXYV010000110.1, read on the forward strand.
ATACCAAAATCCATTCTGTGATAGTTCGGAAACTTATAGTTATTGCGGTCGCCATAAATATAGATACTATTACTTGGCGACAGTCCGGAATGCAAATAATACACCTGCTCTGGCACTGTATAGTTGGCACCCGAAGTATACACCCAGCTCATACTGGCATCTATCTTTTTATTAAATTCATGTGAGACAAAAAAGGCCAGATTATGCCTTCTGTCGTACTTGTATGGAAATATCTTGCCTGCGTTGATATCATTGAACTGCCTGTTGTTCCAGCTTAAAGTATAACTTACCCATCCTTTAGTTTTTCCGTTGCGCTTTTCTAACAACATTTCATACCCATACGCCAAGCCACTACCTACTGTCACTTTCTGTTCCCAGTTGTTATCAATATCGATATAATTGGCCTGATTCTTATAGTCAATCAAGTTGTCCATTTTATGGTTGAATGCTTCAAAATTTAATTGATA
>JAIXYV010000015.1 GCA_027490055.1 Bacteroidota bacterium
ACGGCTGAAATGGTTCTGGCAAAATTCTCGGCACTCCAGGTTTTACTGCCAGCACTGGCAACAGGCACCACGATAAGCGTGCGGTATTTTTTAAAATCAGGGAACAACACTTTTACCTCTTCCTGCAATGGCACATTAAAAACTTTTGAAATAAACTCGATGTTTCTCAAATACTCCAGCTTAAGGGGTGCTTCAGACGACAACTGAGTACCAGTGTGGGCATCCAGAAGATTCATATCCGGAAAATACGCATGATGTTGTCGGTGCCAAACAAAGCGTTTGGTGGCGCCTGATGCTGCGAGGATTAAATCATCCATTACATAGTTTCGGGTGAATAAAGGCGAGAAGGCCAGGACTGGATGCATCTGACGCACTTGCTGATAAATAGACAGCCTGTATGTAGCATTGCCCCATTGTTTTTTATCCAACCAGATATAGGTATCAGCGAAATCGAAGAAATTTTCAATTAAAGGTTTAATGGCAGCATTAGCCACCAATACGAGAGGTTTAGGCGCATGCTCAACAATAGTGGGAATGACTTGTTGCCAGACCAGAAAATCGCCGATATCGTCGCATTTAACAATCAGCGTTCCGGAGGCTTGAGATTGCGGAAATGGCAAAGTAGCAATTGTAGTAAGATCAGCACTTACCTGTTGTTTGATACCTTTCAGCGTTTTACGAGCTTTAAGGTTTTGAATTACAGACGAAATAGCTAATTGTAAACGAATAGAAAGAGACATGTCTATACCTGTGTTTTGGCGAATGTATTAAATGAAATTTCAGGTTTACCCAATTCTTTCCAGGCATCATCGGCAACAAATTGTTCGTTGTTGTCATTAAGTGCTGCTGATAGTTCATACAAAAACTTATATTTATCAGAGAAGACACTCATAAATTTCAACCAGTTGAGAGAGATAAAAGACAGCTTGCATCCAGCCTGGTGTTTCACAAACAGACGCGCAGCATCTTGTATTTTGTAGCAATCAGCACCCTGAATAAAGTACTCTTTATCCTGAGTGGTTGGTATTTTCAGGGAGTTCACCACCATACGGGCATAATCTTGCAGACTTATAAAGTAGATAGGGAAATTTGACTGCCCGTAAACCAGTACTTTTTTACCGCGGCGATAAGTAGATTGGAAGGCTTCCATAAACGTACTTGGATAGAAGATGGTAAAAGGAATACCAGAGTCTCGCACATAATTAACCGCATCTTTTTTAACTCTGAAGACCCACCATGAATCTTCATTTTCAACCTGATTGTATTGCAGGACCGAGGACATATAGGCAATACGTTTAATACCACATTCGAGACAGGCATTTAATATTTCTCGGAGACCATCGGTTTCAGCATGAAAATCTTCGGGTTTTTCGTTTAAGTCGACGCTCAAACAGCAGTATACCGCATCTACTTTCTGCAGAAATCGTTTAAGATCGTGGTGGTACATCCAGTTGCCCTCTTCGACAGTGACATTGTCTGGAACCAGTGTTTTTTCAGTGTCGGGATCGGTACTGAGAACAAAGACATTAAAGCCAGCGTCAGCGAGCGCTTTGGTGACTGGCAGTCCGAAAAATCCGGAAGCCCCGAATACAGCAATGTTTCTAAGCATCGTTAAAATTTGCGTAAAATTACTAATAATAAACCACTTTACTAAACCTCATTGTTCTGTCATTTTTTTACTCAAAATCAGACTTTGACAAAAAACAGACAGTAGACAAATAATGAAGTAGTATCTTTGTGTTGTCTATGAAAATACAACTACTAATTGGGCTTTTTATTTTAAGCAGTTTTCAGATTTTACAGGCGGCACGACCAACGGTGAACGCCTCCAATCTCTTTAACAATACCACAGGATGTACAAGTGCCACCATCAGTTGGAGCAATGGCAATGGCAATGCCAGGATGATAGTGGCCCGCGAAGGGAGTCCCGTAAGTTTTGTTCCCAGCGATTACAACCAGTACGGCAGTGGCAGCGCAGTGTTTGGTGGATCAACACCAGTTGGACAGAACAGCAATGACTATATTTTAATGAATTCGGTTGGAATGAGCACACTCAATATTACCAACTTAAAATCTGGCAGCACTTATTACTTTGCCATCTATGAACACGACAACAATGGCAGCAATGTTTTGTACCTGACATCAGGCGCAGCTACGCATTCATTCACCACCCATTACATCAACCAAAATTTCAGTATTGTGGTTAACGACTCTTGTGAGGCCAGTAACCAATTTGTATTTACCAATACCAGTTCAACGAGTATTCAAGGACTGCAGTACACGTTTTTAATTGATGGCACAACCTACAACGCTGATCAAGCAGTGACTTACTCCTTTAAAAACAAAAATGGTTTTTTACCAGTGCTATTAAAAAACAATAATACCATTGGCTGTCCTAACAATCTTTCAAAGAATGTAAAACTATTTCCAAGGCAAATGGCCACATTTGATTTTGCAAATTCCAGCGACACTGTGCAAGACTTCATTGATAATTATTTCAATATAAGAACAAAGCCAAAGGCGGCACCATTTCCAATGTCAGTAACTTTTATCTGGTCGACCGGCGACGGCGAAAGTACATTGTTTTCGACACTGAGATATAGTTACACCGAGGTTGGAAGGTTTCATACCAGATTGATCGCAACTGCTGGTGTCAATACTAAATTAACAGGCTGCAAAGACACCATGTATCTTGACTTGGTAGTAACAGGCAGCAAACCATTTAGAAACCTTGTTATCACACCAGACACCATGGATTTAAGCACGAATAACTTCAGTTATAGTTTATCAGATACCTTGGTTACGGGAGTTGTTTGGCAATTTGGAGACGGAGACACCTCACATCGCAAAGTAACCACTCACACTTACAAAGATTCGGGCACATACAAGGTAACTGTAACAGCTACAATGTTGAACGGAAAGAGTGCCACAACGACTAAGAAACTCAGAGTAAATTTTGATACTAAAGACAGCAGGTTGGCTATCGTTCATCCATTGATCAACCTAATTACAATATATCCTAATCCGGTAGTTAATGACATAAGGCTTCAGTTTGAATCAGACGAGTGGCATGAACTTGAAATAATGGGTCTAAACGGGCAAGTATACCATAAAAGCAGTTCGACTAACAAACAAGAAACTATTAACACAGAAAACTGGCCATCAGGCACCTATATTATTTCAATTCAAGATAAGAACCTGATTAAACGCAGTGTAAAAATCAGCATAGTGCATTGATGTAGCCAACTGTTAATAATTCAATGTTAAGATACTTAGGCATTTGACGATAAACCATTTAAGTTTTTAAAAACTGATGACAATTAGGTCATTAATTTCTAAATAGAGAGGCAAATTAATATATATTTGTGAAGGATAAATTTTTTATTCATTCTTAAAAAAAACTAAGAAATGCCTTTACACACCAATTTATTTGCGGCTGAGAACACTGTCATATTAATGCTTTTTTTCCTACCGGCATTAATCAATTTAGGCATTTTCTTTTATTCACTGCTCCGATTTCCTAACACGAAAGTCAACTATTCTTTTTCTGTTTTCATTTTACTGATTGCTTTCTGGCAGCTCACCGAAGGCTTTCTACATTTGAGTGCAACGGCGGAAGAGGTGAATACATGGTTTAAAGTCTCGAATATATTCACGGTAATGGTAGTGCCTTTCGGGATGATCTTTGCCTTTAATTTATTCGAATGGAAATCGGATCAATTGAAAGCCTGGGTATTTGTATCGCAATTTATTCCGGCCATTGCCCTGTCGATTGCAAACATCACATCTGGTCAATTAATCACTGCCATCCATGTTCCGAACTGGCACTGGATTTCTAATCCTCTACCCCATATTGTAAATTACCTATCGTATGCATGGATATTGGTAAACGGCATCATATTTATCATTTTACTGTATTTCAAATTCAGGAAGAGCGACCAGCAATCGCTGGCAGCCAAGCAGGCATTAACGCTGGGACTGGGTTTTGGCATTCCAATGTTATCGGGGATTGCCTTCGAAATGATATTCCCATATTTATTGAAGACAAATGTGTTTCCGATCACTGTGTCATTAATGACCGTTTTTTCATTGTCTTCATTCATCGTCATCCGTAAATACCGCTTACTCGATTTTTCGCCCATTAATCAATGGGAGATTATTATGAATAGCCTGGATGAAGCCGTATTTATTACAGACAATAAAGACACCATTATGTATGTGAACGATACATTCTGTGAGATGGTGCATTCGAATCGGGAGCGCCTTATTGGCACACCTGCTGGTAATTTCTTTCCAGAATCAGCGCAATATTTGAAAGAAGAGTTTGTGATTGGCAAGAACTTTAACACGCAATTACTAACTACCAAAGGCGAGGCTATCTGGGTACAAATAAGCAGTTCTGACTACCGTTTCAACAATGAAATCATAGGTCATATTGCTTTAATCACCAACATTAACAACATCAAACAAACCCGCGAACATCTGGCCGAAGAGCAGCATAAAGTAAAGATGGCCATCGAAACCGGGAAAATGGTGTCTTATTCCGTCAATTTAGCCACCTTACAAATCGAACTATCCGACAATGCTAAAGAGATACTGGGTGTTAAATCGACCAGTGGACAGGTATTTGAGCTTATGTTCCCAAATATTGATGCTTCCTACAAATCCATTTTTGAAAAAATCATTGAAAGCGAATTTCAAGAAGAAATCAAAAACGAATTAATTGAATTTGTAAGGCCCGACAATCACCATCCCCTTTGGCTGGAAGTCAATGGCACTTTTTTAAAGAACAATTTCAACGGACAGGTGACCATGCAGGGTCTGCTTATCGATATTACTGAAGACAAGCAAAAAACCCACGATCTGTTTCAGTTAAAACTAGGACTCGAAAAAAACCAAAGAAGGTTACTTCAAGCGCAGGAAATCGCCCATTTAGGCAGCTGGGAAATCGATTTAATTCACAATACCACCGTATGGTCTGATGAAGCCTATAGAATATATGGTATCACGCCAGGCAATCACAACATCCAATTAGATGAATGGCTGTCTTATGTCCACCCTGATGATGTTCAAAATGTTAAGTCGACCATAGAAAACCAGCTTATAAAAAAAGAAAATCACACCATCGAACACCGCATTGTCAGGAAAGATGGCACGGTGAAGTATGTCAGGTTGATCGTTCACTTCGAATACAACAAAGACATAACCTTGTTTAATCTGTTTGGCATTATTCAGGATATTACAGAAAGTAAGGCTTACGAAAACAAGCTAAAAAAACTATTGGAAATTACGGAGAAGCAAAACAAAAGTTTGCAAAATTTCGCCTATATCGTATCACATAATATCCGCTCTCACAGTGCCAACATCAGCGGCTTATCAGATATTATTCATAAAGAAAACACCAATAAAGTAAGCGAACTTCTTGTTCAAAGTTCTCATAAACTGTCTGAAACTATTAACAATCTGAACAGCATCATCACGATGCAGAACGCCAGCGATAAGAACTTCCATTCTATCAATCTTCGTGAACAAATTACAAAAACCATTGATGCCGTTAACCACTTTGTCATACTTCAAAATGCCAGCATTAAAAACCTTGTCAGCGATCAAACGCTTATTGATGGCATTCCTTCTTATATAGAAAGTATCTTACTCAACTTGATTACTAATGCTATTAAATATAAGAAAGAGAACGAATCCGTTGAAATCACTATTTCTTCGAGCGACAGCGAAGATTACACGATACTATCAATTAAAGACAATGGCAGAGGAATAGATTTAAACAAATACAACAACTCCATTTTCGGCTTGTATAAAACCTTCCACGGCAACAAAGACGCCAATGGTATAGGCTTATTTATCGTTAAGAATCAGATTGAATCTATGCACGGCAAAATTGAAGTAGAAAGTATTGTTAATGAAGGCTCTGAATTCAAAGTTTTCTTCAATAAAAACCCTTTCGAGTTTGAAGAGATTTTAAACGCTTAATTGCCTGACATCAGTTTTTTGATCTTCTCTTCAGCGTCGGCCTTCTTCTGTCTCTCTTTTTCTATAACTTCTGGCTTAGCATTGGCAACAAATTTCTCGTTGCTAAGTTTTGCATCAACTGATTTCAGGAATCCCTGCAAATAGATAATCTCTTCTTCTATTTTCTTTTTCTCTGCAGCCTCATCTATCTCTTCTGCAAAAGGCACAAACAGCTCATCGGTCCCTATCAGAGCGCTCAAGCACTTCTCTGGTTTCTGAGTGTTATAACTGAACCCATCAACATTGGCTAACTTGGCAATGGTATATTCCCATACTTTATAAGACGCCTCATTAGGAGTTTGCACCAGCACACTGAAAGCCTGTTTAGGCGACAAGCCTTTAGCATTTCGCATATTTCTCAATTCACTAACAATCTGCAAAGCCTGGTCGTTAATCACTGTGTAAGGCAATCCAGCTTTAGGATACTCACACAAGATCATCGGCTTTTCTGGTTTTCCTTCAAATATGGCCTGATGCAGTTCTTCGCTGATGAATGGCATAAATGGATGCAACAATCTCAGGATATTTTCAAAATGATTTTTTACTGCAGATAAGGTTGATTCACTGATTGGAGAACCGAAAGCAGGTTTTACCATTTCTAAATACCCGGAGCAGAAATCATCCCAGATCAATTTATAAATACCCATCAAGGATTCGCTGAGTTTGTATTCAGTAAAGCCGGCATGTATCTCATCCGTTGCCATTTGAAACTTCATCGCAAACCATTGATTTGCCAGCTGATCACCCGCTTTAATTTCTTCTGACACTTCCTGATCTGCCACTACCTGCCAGCCTGCAAGCAATCTGTAGGCATTCCATATTTTATTACAGAAATTTCTACCTTGTTCTACCTGCGATTCGTCATACAGAATATCATTACCGGCAGGAGAGCTTAGCAAAATACCCATCCTAACACCGTCTGCGCCGTATTGGGCAATCAGGTCGAGAGGATCGGGACTGTTACCGAGACTCTTGCTCATTTTCCTTCTTTGTTTATCTCTGATAATGCCGGTAAAGTAAACATTACTAAATGGTTTTTCGCCATTGAATGCATAGCCAGCCATAATCATACGAGCTACCCAGAAGAATATAATATCTGGTCCCGTTACCAGATCATTGGTAGGATAGTAGTAATTGTAATCTTTTTTATCGCCCTCTTTAAAGCCATCGAAGACAGAGATTGGCCATAACCAGCTGCTGTACCAGGTATCTAAGACATCTTCATCCTGATGTAAATCCTCTGCTACAGTATTTGGCTGTTTCAAACGGAACATTTCCAGCGCTTCGTCCTGGTTTTTTGCCACGACAAAATCGCCTTCCTTATTGTACCAGGCCGGAATGCGGTGTCCCCACCACAACTGACGGCTGATGTTCCAGTCTTTGATATTTTCCATCCAGTGTCTGTAGACATTCTTAAATTTAGGTGGATGGAATTTAATTTCATCATCCATCACCGAGCTGAGTACTTTAGGGTATCGGCTCATAAACTCTTTCATGTCAACAAACCATTGTGTAGATATGCGTTTCTCGATAACAGCGTCTGTTCTTTCGCTATGACCGACAGTATTCTTTATTTGTTCGGTTTTAAGGATCAAACCTTGCTCTTCCAGATCTTTTGCTATCTGCTTTCTGCAGGCAAATCTATCCAAACCAACATAGGCCCCTGCGCGTTCGTGAATTTTACCATCTTCGGTAAGCACATCGATGGCTTCGAGCTGGTGCTTCTCTCCTATTCTATAGTCATTCTCGTCGTGTGCCGGGGTTACTTTCAAGCAGCCTGTTCCGAATTCAATATCGATGTAATCGTCGGCAATCACCGGAATAACGCGGTTAATCACCGGCACCATTACCGTTTTCCCAACCAGGTGCTTATAGCGTTCGTCTTCAGGGTGTACACAGATAGCGACATCCCCCATGATGGTTTCTGGTCTGGTAGTCGCCACCGTTAGTCCCCCTTCACTTAAACCAAGCGCTTTTAAAGTCTCTTCAGTAAAAGGATAGGTCACGAAATAAAGCTGACTGTTATTTTCTTTAAAGATAACTTCCTCATCGCTGAGCGTGGTTTTACCGGCAGGATCCCAGTTCACCATTTTGGTACCGCGATAGATTAGACCATCGCGAAACATTTTAACGAATACTTCAGTAACGGCATTACTGAGTTCTTCTTCCATGGTAAAGCGCGTTCTGTTCCAGTCGCAGCTTGCCCCTAATTTCTGGAGTTGCTCGAGGATAATTCCCCCGTATTTATTTTTCCATTCCCAGGCATGACCAAGGAATTCGTCTCTGGTGATATCGGTTTTTTTGACCCCTTGCTCAGCAAGTTTTTTCACTACTTTAGCTTCAGTGGCAATACTGGCATGGTCGGTGCCCGGCACCCAGCAAGCATTTTTACCTTCCATTCGCGCCTTTCTAATCAGCACATCTTGAATCGTATTATTGAGCATATGACCCATATGCAAAATCCCAGTAATATTAGGCGGAGGAATGACTATCGTATATGGTTCGCGCTCGTCTGGCACCGAATTAAAAAATCCGTTGTCCATCCAATACTTATACCATTTACTTTCAACTGCCTGGGGATTATAATGCTTATCAAGTTCCATAAAGTGGCAAAAATACAAAAAAATGCTGAAATGCTCAGAGTTTGAAGCGACTGAAACCATCAATAATTCCCTCAATTTTCCCCATACACCACAGCTGCTATATGCTTTATTATACACTTTAATAGTTTCATATAATTTTAACAGGCGCCTGATAGATAATAAACAAATTACTGCTATGTTTGAAAACTGTTACGCCATGAATTACAGCCACTACTTTAAAGATATACGTTTCTGGATCATTCTGTTTTTTATTGTACGTCTGTATGGCATTTTCTTTCCGCCATTAGAAGTTTCTCACAATTGGCGCCAGACAACCGTTACCATGGTAGCGCGCAATTTTTCAGAAGAAGGTCCCAATCTCCTGTACCCTAAAATCGACATTGCCGGAGAAAAAAGCGGTATTACCGGCATGGAGTTTCCGGTACTGAATTACTTAATTTACCTGGTGTCTTTTTTATTTGGGTACGAGCATTGGTATGGTCGTCTTATCAACCTGATTGTCTCAAGTTTTGGCATCTGGTACTTCTACCGCTTAATCAATAAATACTTCAGAGAGGACATAGCTTTCAATGCTGGCATAGTGCTATTATTTTCCATTTGGTACACCTATTCCCGAAAAATAATGCCGGATACTTTCTCTATGTCTTTAATGATAGCCGGACTGTATTATGCCCTCAATTATCTGGACGAGGGTAAGACAAAAGACCTTATCCCAGCCTTCCTGCTCGTCATCACAGGCACACTTGCCAAACTGCCTTCAGCCTATTTATTGATATTACTGACTTTACCTTATTTATCGCGCAGCATACAATTAAACCGCAAACTATGGCTTGGGGCCTTACTAGGAATTGGCTTGATCTTTCCTCTGTGGTTTTATTTTAAATGGGTCCCGTATCTGGAATCGACCTTTGGCTTCCATCATTTTTTTATGGGAAAAAGCATGGCAACCGGCACCAAAGAACTGCTAGAGCACTGGCCAGAAACCTTGAGTAAGTTTTACGATATCGCCATTAAATACATTGGATTTGCCTTTTTGTTATGGGGACTTTACAAAGCAATTCGCATAAAAGAAACTTTTCTTCTAAGAATTTGCCTTATAGGCTTTATAGGCTTCCTGCCCATTATGCTCAAAGGCGGTTTTACCTTTTATCACCACTCCTATTACATCATTCCATTTGTACCTGTAATGGCATTGATGAGCGCGTATGGCATCAGTTCATTACCATCCAGGCGCTGGGAAATCATCGTACTGGTAGCAATTGGATTAGAAGGGTTCTTTAATCATATGGATGATTTCAGGATCAAACCAGTTAATGCCGCTCTGTTGCAATTAGAGCCCATCATGAATGAAATTAGCAAACCAAAAGACCTTGTGGCAATCAACAGTGGCGCCTTTCCTACGCCTATGTATTTTGCGCACCGCAAAGGCTGGGTAGCATTTAATGATCAACTGAGCAAACCCCATTACATCGACTCTCTTAGTCAACTAGGTTTACGACATATCATCATCATGAAGCGCACATTTGGCGATAGCATGGTGCCCCGATCAGATAAAAACAGATGGTTTTTGAGAGCCAGTGACATCAATTTTGACATCTACAGTTTAGATACTTCAGGGCTTAATAAATAGCATGGCCAAACGAATGGTATCAAAAGGAATAGATTCTTCGAGGTGCTGATGAATTGGGGTCATTAGAATCCGACCGTTTTCACCTCTTATATCATCGCCCAGTTCCATCATAGCAGATTCAATTTTTTTGATGGTTGTTGCATCGGGTTTAAAAGCCGACAAATCCAAATCATCGTAATGTTCTATTAATTTTAGGATATGTCCAAGGACAGTACCCTCAGTAATATTGCGTTCTTCGGCAATCGTTTTCAAATCTTTACCCTCTCTGATCAGAGCCAGTGTTTTTTCGTAGGTTGTGGGTTTATCGGTTTTGGTTTTGATGGCCTTATTAAGAGGCACCAGTTTTTTACCATTTACAATTGGTTCATCCGAGAAATCCTGATAATCTTCTGATTTACTTTTACGGGTTTTCTTTCGGGTTTTCTTAAGCATTTCCTGACGGGCAGCAGACTCGGTGCAAACTTTGAGGAATAAACTGGCATATTTTTCCAACTCTTCTTCATACCATTTATTTTCAGCTTCAGTCGACAATTCTCTGAATCTTTTATCCACCTTTAGGGCAAGCGGGTCTACCTGCAGGGCCATAGAATTAAATCCGGTGAGGAATAAACTTTCCAGGTTTTTTAATCTCGACAAAGCAACGTAACCCTGACCTCTTTCAAATGTTTTACTAAGGTCTACTTCGGCGGCATCCAGGGTCATTCCCTGACTTTTGTGAACCGTTATAGCCCATGCCAGACGGAGCGGCACTTGTTTAAAGCTCGCAAGCGTTTTACCCAGCTCATCTTCTATTGACCAGTCTTCGGGAATTGCTTCAATAACATAGCCACCGGCGATTTTAACCATAGGAAAACCATCTTCACTAAAATCGACTACTTCGCCGAGGGTACCATTCATGTAACCCTTATCGTAGTTGTTTTTAATAAACATCACCTTCGTTTTCAGTCGCAATTCGAGCACGGCATCTGTTAAGACAGATTTAGACAAGAGTTCACGAAGCTTTTCATTGCCTTTTATTTCTGCCTGAAAGACTTTAGATTTGGTATGCAAATGCAGCAGTTTCTCGGTGTTAATCCGATCGACATCGACATTATGGGTATACAACTTAGTAATGAACTCGTCCTTTGGCACATTGTTTTTGAGTGCCGAGGTCAGCACATCCATCGTCGACTGATTAGGCGAACCAGCTCTGATTTCATTGAGAATACGATTGAGAGAATTATCCGACTGACGGAATTGCTCGCTGATATAACAGACAACCGGAGAGGCTTCCAGCCAGGCGTTAGACATAAAGGCAAATTTTTCTTTATTATCTTCCTGTTGTCGGCCTACCGGAGGCAATTGAAAGAAGTCGCCGCAAAACACCACCTGAATACCACCAAAGGCCAGTGTGTTCTTTTTAAAAAACTTCAGGACCATATTGACCATTTCCAGTTGTTGTTTATGCAACATAGAAATCTCATCAATAATCAGCACCTGCACCTGTTCGAGTTTATCGGTCAGGTACTTTTTGTCTTTAAGCGACTGAAGATCGGTCGGACCAAAACTATCCTTTACGCCGATTCCAGCCCACGAGTGAATGGTCATGCCATTCATGTGGGTAGCTGCAATACCAGTCGAGGCAGTGATTGCCACTGCCACTTTATTCGACTTTAAATAAGAAATATACTGGTTAAGTACGTACGTTTTGCCTGCCCCTGCCGAACCGGTCAGAAAAACATTCTTACCCGATTTCAGTATGGCCAGAGCTTTACTCTGTTTCATCATAATCAATCATAAAATTAATGATTAATTACAAATCGTTCAGAAATTTTTACGCCGTTTTTAACAATTGAAACTGTGTAAGTACCGCTTTGCAAATCATCCACTGCCACTTCGCTGATATCTGAGTTGGTAGTTTGAACCTTTACGATTCTTCCGAACAAATCAGAAATAGTAATTTCAGACGCCTCTTTCGTATCCAGATAAATCATAGAAGTAGCAGGATTTGGATATACGTTAAGCGTTGGTTTTGAAGTCAGACGATTTATAAATGAGCCATTTACCTTGATGTAAGCCACTTTAGTAAGCTGAGCAGAACCTTCAGAATTGGTTGCAATTAAGGTCACCGTAAAGTTATCGCCATTGGTAAATTTAATATTCGGAATCTTAGAAGTTGAATCCGTTCCATTTACAAAAATGTAGTTAACAGGCGAAATTCTCCACTTCCAGGAAGTCGGAGTATTGGTGGACAAATCAATCAAACTAATTACTTCATCAACCACTGGATTGGTTTTCGTTGCAGTAAATTCCACTACAGGTGGAGCAGTTACACTACTTATTGCGATGTAATTATTCTTCAAAAGTGAGTCTGCACCCGAACCGTTAGACACGTATAGTTTAACTGAGTATGAGCCAGTCTGACTGAATGACACGTATAGTACACTATCATTAAGATCTGTATTATTCAGCAAAGTGTAATTTGCAGGTGTTATCGTCCACTTATAGAAATCAGGTTTATTGGTAGAGGTACTGGTCAGGATAATGGTCTGACCTTTAGTAGCAGAACTTGTAGAAGTGATGAAAGAGCAGGTTGGACGGGCGGTCGGACTGATGCTTCTAACCACATTATTACCCATATCTACCACGTATAGCATGTTTTGTTTAGCATGGTAAACAATACTTGAGATATCTTCGAATCGGGCAGTAGTGCCATCACCATCAACATAGCCTTGCTGTGAATTGCTACCGGCGTACAAGCTAAGAACATTATTGTCGTAGCGTTTGATACAAAGTGCTTCAGCGATAAATAAAGAAGTACCAATTTTGCAGATATCTTTCGGTCCGAATAAACCAGAAGTGATTAAATCGGTAACTGCACCGGTACTTAAATCAATTTTACGGATCGCAGATTTGCCATAATCGGCTACAAGCAAATAGTTACCATCAACAAAAACGTTGTAAGGCGCAGCAAATTTAGCTGCAGTACCAGTACCGTTAACGTATCCAGAGTTACCTGCAGAACCTGCCAGCGTACTAACATTACCACCAGAGATCTTTCTGATGACGTGGTTAGCGCGATCAGCTACGTATATATCGCCATTAGGCGCTACGGCAATACCGACAGGACCATTAAATTTAGCTGTAGCATTGGTACCGTTTTGAAAGGCACCGTTAAGAAGTTTAACACCAGCAAAAGTTGTGACTTGCTGTTGGGTTGCTGTATTAATAAATCTTTCAACCTTGCGGATCTGGTTGTTGTCCAGATCAGCCACCATTAATTCGTTGGTTTTAGGATTAATAGCTAAGCCAGCAGGGCGTGAGAAACGCGATTGAGAGCCGGCAAAATCTTTACTGTCTGCCGCACCTGGATCGGTTGGATCTAAGATGTAACCAGCAGCCAGATAAGCCGTATTGCCATTGATCCAGAAAATATTATGTTCGTTAGACACATAAATTCTACCAGTGGTATCTACTTCGATGCCCATTGGGGCTGAAAACAGAACTGAATCTTTATGATTGTTTCTGTAACCTGTGTAACTTCCAGATCCAGTATATCTCATACCGGCATGGGTTTTAACAGTTTGCGCCCACACATCAGCGCATAGATTGAGTGTCAAAAGACAAACTAATATATATCTCATTTTGTAATAAAAGTGTTTTTTAAATAGATGTGATTGCCTGAGCAATGTTAGATTCGATGGTATCGAGTACGTTGTTGTAGTCGCGACCAACAAATTTGTTACCGGTCATAGCCTCGTACAGTTCAGTGTAGCGATCAGTAACACTGGCTACAAACTCATCTGTCATTTCAGGAACCAGCTGACCTTCTAGACCTTGGAAACCGTTTTCCATCAACCATTCTCTGACAAACTCTTTAGATAATTGCTTTTGAGGTTTGCCAGCTTTCTGAAGTTTTTCGTAGGCATCCAGGTAGAAGAAGCGACTTGAATCAGGGGTATGAACTTCGTCAATCAAGGTTAATTTTTTATCGTGTAAACCAAACTCATATTTGGTATCTACCAGGATTAAACCGCGCTCTGCCGCCATTTGGGTGCCGCGTTCGAATAATTTATGGGCAGTCTCCACCATTTGGTCGAGTACCTTTTTAGAACAGATTTTTTGAGCTACGATATCTTCTAAACTGATGTCTACATCATGACCTTCGCTGCTTTTAGTGGCTGGCGTGATGATTGGCGTTGGGAATTTATCGTTTTCGTTCAGACCATCAGGCATTTTAACACCACAGATCATACGTTCGCCAGTTTTGTATACTCTCCAGGCGTGACCGCACAGGTAGCCTCTTACAACGATCTCGATAGGAATTGCATCGCAATTAATACCCAGAGTGGCATTAGGATCTGGAACAGATAGTTTCCAGTTTGGAATAATATCTTTAGTAGCATCTAAAAAGAATGCTGCAATTTGAGTTAAAACTTCACCTTTGTGTGGAATTGCTCTTGGAAGAACGTGATCAAATGCAGAAATCCTGTCGCAGGCTATCATCACTATGTGATCGTTTTTGATCGTGTATACATCCCTCACTTTACCTCTGTAAAAATTTGTTTGATCTTTAAAGAAGTAATTCGTAGCCATCAAGCCTTTTTCTACTTTCGCTGTCATTGATTGAGTCATTTTTTTAATAAAAGAAAAGACAAAAATACAATTCTTTCCTCTCTTACAAACGATTTTTTTAAATTAGTGTCTATTTTTTGCTACCATCAGGTGCGCCTGTATTGGTCTCGTAGGCCTTAATGATTTCTTTCACAAGTCGGTGTCTTACAACATCATCGACATTTAAAAGCACCATACTGATCCCTTTAATTTTCTCTAAAATCCGGGTCGCTTTTAAGAGTCCGGAGGTTTGTTTGGCCGGCAGGTCGACCTGACTTAAGTCGCCAGTGATGATCACTTTTGCGCTTGGCCCCATACGTGTCAGGAACATTTTTATCTGCAGATCAGTTGTATTTTGAGCTTCATCCAGGATCACGAAACAATTATCGAGGGTACGACCACGCATGAAAGCCAGAGGTGCCACTTCTATGGTTCGGTTCTCGAGATACTGTTTCAGTTTTTCAGCGGGAATCATATCATCCAGAGCATCGTATAAAGGACGGAGGTACGGATCAATTTTCTCTTTTAGATCGCCAGGTAAAAAACCCAGACTTTCGCCTGCTTCAACAGCTGGACGAGTCAATATAATTCTTTTGATTTCTTTATTCTTTAGAGCCTTGACAGCCACAGCAACTGCGGTGTAGGTTTTACCGGTACCGGCAGGACCGAGGGCAAAGACAATATCATTCTTCGCGATTTCCTTTACTAATTTAATCTGATTGGCGGTTCTGGCTTTAATAGGCTTGCCATTGTTGCCAAACAAAATAGTATTATTGTCAGTATCCTGAGCATTTCCTGCAGGAACATCGCCTACTGAGAGCGCTTCGGCACCAAAAACTTCGCCCAGCAAAGAATCGTTGAGTTCACGACCTTTGGCAATCATCATCACGAACTGATCAATTTTCTTTAGCAGTAAATCAACCTCGCTCTCCTCTCCTATTGCCTTGATTTCATTGCCTCTTGCGATGATTCTCAGTTTTGGATAGTTGTGTTTAATTTTCTCCAGATACACATTATTTGCCCCATAAATTTCGAGAGGGTGCAAATCTTCTATTAGATAACTTTTTTCTGCCAATGCTTAATTAGGTTTTTTAAATGATTAAATAGTGGATATTTTTGCCAACGAATATACAAAAAAATTGACCTTCGTTTATCTTATATCTGATTTTCAAAATGGCTCCTACAAAACGGGCCTTTTAAAGTCGGTATGGATGCGCGCCAATCCTGATATTCACTTCGTTGATATCAGTCATGATATCAGATTAAATAACATCATTGAAGCGGCATTTATGGTTGATCAGCTGATGTTAAATCAGGACGAGAAACAGGTAGTCCTCATAAAAGTGGGCAATACCAGAGAATCTGTGGTCTATCTGCAGGGTAATATTCTATACATCATGCCAAACAATGGTTTGATTGGTATGTTACCTGGTGGATTTAATGCAAACAATGCCTACTTGTGCGCATCATCTGAAGAAGCAAATGTGATTGAACTTTTCAAGAGCAATAGAATTAATGAATTAATTCAGGCTGGCGATAAAATGGAAATCCGTTATCAGCGTCAGGCCAATTTCCATAGCGATGTGGCCACTGCTGAATGTATTTACACCGACCATTTAGGAAATTGCTATTTCAATTTAAAAAAAGAACAGTTTGAGCAGTTTACAGCCAATCGCAATTTTTTGATTAGGATTCAGCATATCCCTGGTGTTGAGTTTAAACAGATAGCCAATTCAATTATTGACACCTATCAGAGTGAAGCCATTGTAAGGTTCAGTAAAAGTGGCTACCTGAAACTGCAGATTAAGCAAGGGAATGCCAAACAGTTATTCAGAATTAAAGACGATACAAAAATTATTATAGAGTTGAAATGATTAACAGAATTGTAAAGATGCATTTCCGACCAGAAGAAACCGACAATTTTCTGGCATTATTCGAGCAGGTGAAAGAGAAAATCAGGTCCTTTAATGGCTGCAAGGGAGTTGAACTACTGCGCGACATTAACAACACTTGCATCATGTTTACATACAGCCACTGGGAGTCAGAAGCGCATCTTAACGACTACCGTTCTTCAGAACTTTTTGCAAGTACCTGGAAAGACACTAAAGCTAAATTTGCTCAGAAAGCAGAAGCCTGGAGTGTTGAACAAGTTGTGGGAAGTGCTAACAATAATTTAAAGTAATTTGCAGTTAAATCATGGTCATGAAAAATGTTTTATTGGTGCTATTGGTACTGAGTACTGCCCTGTCTCAAGCTCAGAACATCTGCGCTGGATTCCCAAAAGCTGAGAAAGCTTATGCTGCCGGCAAACTCAAATCGGCCGACAAACTAATTGATAAATGCTTGTCAGATAGCAAAAACAATCCGAGCGCTTGTTTACTGAAGGCTAAAATTCAGTTTGCTATTTACAAAGACAAAAGCATTTCTGCCGATTATCCCGGGGCGATGAAAGATGCGCTTAAGTATGCCGAAAAAGCAGTAGAAGCTGTTTTTGAAGGCACACCCAGAACTACCTTTATCAGCACCAACAGTGATTTTTTCGACCTTCTGGTAAAACAAAACACCAAAGAAGCCCTGGATGCATATAATACCAAGCGCTATGCCAAGGCACTTCCTTTGTTTAAAAAGAATCTGATATTCAAACTTGATACTCAATCCATGGTTTGTGCAGCCGACTGTTACTGGCAGATGGAACAAAAAGATGAAAGTTTGCCCCTCTTCAAAAAATCAGCAGAAATGATTTATGCGGCAGTGTTAGACAGCAATTCAAAAATTTATGGCTATCACAAAGAACCTTTCAGAAAACTATGTGAGTATTACGCCAAAAAAGGAGAAATGGATTCAGCGTATTTGTATGTAAAAAACGGACGTGAGATTTTACCAGACGATCCGAAGCTTAGCGAATACACCTACAAACTGATGCGTTTTCAATTGGATAAGATTCCACCAAGCTTCGATTATTTGTCTATGGTAAAAAGCGGACTGAAAGATTTTCCTTTTGATTCGTTCTTAAACCACCGCGAAAACTCGATATACATTTACCTGTTAAACGGTATGGCAGAGGCTGGCGAGCAAAGACAGTTTGATAGTTTAATTGCTGTCTACTCAAGTTCTAAATCAGCAAAAAAGAACTTAAAACAGATTGCCATGGTAAAGCGCTACGATATTTTCGCCGCGCAGGAAAACGCAGAATTCATGAGTGCCATAATCAATTACTTTACAGATTACGGTCTGCCAGCGGCATCTTACTCCGCCTGGCTGAGTCGCTACAACGCTGCTCACCCTGGCGTATCAGAGGATCAGAAAAACAAAGAACTCATGGCTATGATGCTGGGCGAGAGTGATATCAGACTTGCTAAAAACCTGTATAAAAATTTCATGCAGAGAAACTTTAAATCTGTTCCTTCTGCTGAATTCACTAAAAACCTGACAAGTTATGTATCATCAAAGAACATGACTCAGGTAGTGTATAAAGATTTAACGGCCTTGATTGCCTTGAATGAAATGGCAGCGGGTTTCAATCCGAAGGCGCCGGCATTTAAATTAAAAATCAAGAGCGACCGATTGCGCTTGATTGGCGAGTCGGCAGATTCAGGTGATTTCAATCTGGCTCGTCAGACCTGGAAAACCGCTTCTTCGCAGTATGCCGACCAGACAGCTAATCTAAAGACACTTTGGAGAAAAATCGTAGAAAACGATTTCCGTATGAACTATTTTGGCAGCAGGATCAATGCCCCTGGCAAAAAAGAAGCAGGTATTCCGGAATACAGCTGGAATGGTTATGCCGATTCCTGCATGTGGGGTAAAATGAGTGAAATTATTGTAAGCAGAGCCGAGCAACGTATTAACTATTTCAGACGCATGGCAGGCTTAACAGAAATGGTATCGCTCACGACTGACGACAATGAGATGTGTCAGATGGCCGTATTGATGTGTGAAGCGAACAAAAGCATGAGTCACGAACCCAACGACGGCTGGCGTTGTTTTATTCCTGCCGGAGCAGATGCACTAAAAAACGCAATCTTATCTAAAGACGGTAATCCTGCTATTGCCATCACAGCCGCTATGGGTCAGAATCATGCAACAGTTGGCAACAGACGCTGGTTATTGTACCCAAATGCCGCTTATATGGGCATAGGCACTTCTAAGAGTTACACCGCTATCAAAGCGATTGATAATTCTCAGGGCATAGACAGCAACAAATACAAACAGCAATTTGTTGCCTGGCCACCAGTGGATGCCTGTCCTAAAATGCTGGTGTTTAAAAAATGGAGTTTCTCAATCGACCAGCCATTAGAAGGTGCGGTTGTGAGTATGAAAGACGGCAGTGGAGCTGCAGTTGAGCTAAAGCAAGAGGCAGTAGTTAATGGTTATGGCATGAATACTTTGGTTTGGGAACCGCAGATAAATGCGATGAGTTTAGCGGATAACAGCAGCTTCACCGTGTCGGTGGTATTGAAGAATAAGAAGGTTTACAACTATGTGGTGAATGTGATAGATGTGAAGTTGTAGGTTTGTTTTTTTTCTTCTTCTTCCACTAACCTTTCCAGGGTTTAAACCCTGGAAAGGTTAGGATGATAATCAAACATTTAACCCTCTAAAAACCACCTAAAACACACAAAACCAACTAATTAAAAAATGTGCCATTTATATCAATTTTTGAGTTGTATTTGAGCATTATTTATTGGGTAAAACGCTAAATATCAGTTAAATGTTGGAAATTACAGATATCATTAACTTTCTTGAAAAGCACATCGGACTCGATGAGATTAACGAAGACAGTGATATAGAGAAGGATCTGAGCTGCTATGGTGATGATTTTGACGAACTGATGGAAGCCTATGCTGCGGAATTTCATGTAGACATGAGCCAATATCTTTGGTACTTTCACACTCGAGAAGAGGGTGCAGGCAATGGCTTAGGCGGATTCTTCTTCAAACCACCAAATGAAAGGGTGTCGCGAATTGCTGTAACACCCAAAATGTTATTAAACTTCGCTGAAACCGGTCGCTGGCAGATACAGTATCCCGAACACGAACTTCCGAAAAGACGTTACGATTTACTCATCAACAATATATTATTTATAATTTTTTTGGCCTCAGCACTCATTTATTGGTGGTTGAAATGATCTTATTTAAAAAGACATTTCTTTCTTGAAATGTTTTTTGATCTCCCCTAAATTCCCTCTCCCCTATGTTTAAAACATCCGTATAAATTGCCTCGCTTCCTGTTCTTTTGCTCTTAAAATTTCTCAATCTTTGTAGTCTATGCTCGACCATTCAGTTAGTACCCTCGACGAAGTGTCGGTTCACCGGGTAGGCAATAAAAACAATGATGAAGAACTCATTATTTCCAAACAACGATTAGATATATCCGACAAAAGTGTTGAAGAACTGCTGCAGAAATTTTTCCTGAATCAGTTTAAGAGCGAAGAGTATTTCAACTTCACTTTCAGCAACGACGATTTCAATATGAATCCGCTGTTTAAGTATTGTTCGGATGTCTTTGAGGGCATTGGCGATTTCCACCTCAATAGTATCAATATTGCTAAATACCTGTACGATTCATCCAATCATCCCATGATTAAGACGGGCGACGTGTTTATTGCCCATTTTTCGCGTTTGATGGTCGACTATAAAGAAGTGAACGCCATTGGCATCTTTAAATCTGAAAGCAAACACGCTTTCCTGAAACTGGAGCCAGGCAGCAGCGAATTTCAAATCAGTCGCGAAGAAGGCATACAGATTGACAAACCAGACAAAGCTTGTTTAATTTTCAACGACGAGCGCGACAATGGCTACAAACTGTGCATCCTCGACAAAACCAATAAATCTGAAGAAGCGCTTTTCTGGAAAGAGAAATTCTTACAGGTGAGGCCCTGCAAAGACGAATACCACCACACCAAAGATTTCCTGGACATCGCCAAAACCTTTGTCACCAAAGCCCTGCCAGAGAATTTCGAGGTGAACAAAAGCGACCAGATCGATTTGCTCAACCGTTCGATGGAATATTTCAAAACCAGAGACACTTTTGACAAAGCCGAATTCGAAGAAGAAGTTTTTCAGGACGAAGCTTTGATAGAATCCTTCAAGCAGTATGACAAAACATACAGAAATGAGAATCAGATAGAACTTGAAGACAGTTTCGATATCAATCTAAGTGCGGTTAAAAAACAAGCCAGGGTATTTAAAAGCATCCTAAAGCTCGATCGCAATTTCCATATCTACATCCACGGCGACAAAGAACTCATCGTTCCAGGGGTCGAGAAAGACGGCCGGAAATACTACAAAATCTATTACGAAAACGAGAATTAAACAAATTTTCTCATTTTGTTCCCCTGCTTCTCATTTTGAGAATATTTAAGTTACTGAACACTAACATATTGCAGGGTATTAATATTATAATGTTGTTTTTCAGCAATTTATACTTATATTTGTAAGTGTAATTCCTTTGGCACAATTCGTGACAAATTGATAAAAGATAGCTAAAAACCCTTTTTTTATTCTTTTATTATAAGTCAGTCAGGGAATTCAGATAAGTTTTCCCTGCCTGCTTTTTTAAGAAGTCTGTTTTTTAGAGATCGAAACAAACATTATGACATTTTTCTACTTTAAAGATAACAAATGGGGTAATCTGGTTTATGTCCTTTTATTCCTCTCTTTCTTGTTAATACTTGCTACAGGTATTATCAGTTACAGTAGAATATCCGACTCCCTGAACAATTTAAAAAGCAGAATCAATCAGGACATGGAATTAAATTCCATTAAAAGCATTCATGCCAATTACAACAGCATCGACAATAAGCTGGAGATGTATGTCATTACCCACAGAAAACAATATCTTACCCAGTTAGATTCTTCGTCAACAGAGATCCGCCGACTGATGTTAAAGTTGAAGATGTCGAGAAAGGTAACGCCTCAGGAAACTGTATTAATAGATTCTTTAAAATACTTTATCACCAGCAAAATCAAGAACATCAACAATATAGTCAGGTTCCAGCAAGACAAGTCGATTGAGCGTCTGATTGAAGACTACATGAACATGCAGTCGATTCGCACAGCCATGGACAGGGCAGCATTGGAGTACAAGCCTAAAGCCTCCAGAAAACGTGTTTACAAAAAAGCTGAACCAAAAATTACGGATACCAGCGCTCAGAGCACCAGCAAAATGGACATACTTGAGATGGCTGATGCTCAGAACATCAATCCCTATCTGGAGTTCGACCATAGCATCAATTTAAGAGTCAACGAGATCTGTGTGCTGTTAGAGAATATAGAAACCGACCGTTTAGACCGAGAGCGAATTCTTACAGAGTCCACCATCAAAACAGCCAATCGCTCCATCATGATGCTGGGAGCATGCACTGCTTTATTTATTCTATTGGCAGGCATGGTGTATTTCAGATATATCCGCAACCAATCTAAAATCCAAAAACAACTTTCTGCCTCAAAAGAAATAGCCGAAGAACTGGCGATGATTAAAGAGCGATTTATGGCAAATATGAGTCATGAAATCAGAACACCACTGAATGCCATATCCGGATTTGTCGACCAGTTGCACGCGTCTAACCTTAATTATTCGCAGCGAAAACAAACTGAGATTATACAGAAATCGATTCAGCATATTTTAAACATTGTTAATGATATTCTCGATTTTTCTAAACTTAATGCTGGCAAACTCGAGTTAAACAAAAAAGGATTTGAATTAAGGAAAACGGTTCATCAGACGCTCGAATTACTTGAACCATTGATTACAGAGAAAAACATCCAACTGAATCAGACAATTGATGAGCAAGTGCCAGACATCCTGATTGGAGATGCCTATCGCATCAGACAAATCTTGTTTAATATTATTGGCAATGCAATCAAGTACACCATCGAGGGCAGCATAAGCGTTAAAGTGGCTTACAAAAACATCAACATGAATGCCTGCGAAATTATCCTGGAAGTTAAAGACACCGGCATAGGCATTAACAAAGACGAACTTGACAATATTTTTAAGGAGTTCCACATGGCAGACAATGCCGAAGGCTGGAATAAGGCTGGCAGTTCGGGTCTAGGACTTAGTATTACCAAGATGCTGGTCGAGTTGCACAACGGTAAAATAGACATACAAAGTGAGTTAAACAAAGGCACAACCGTTACTATAAAAATTCCATTTGTAACAGGCACAAAAGGCGATTTAAGTAAAGAAAATTCGTACTTAAACGACTTGTTATTCCTTGAGAATAAAAAGATCATAGTGGCAGATGATGAGTTATTCAACAGAGTATTGATGAATAATATTCTTCATAAATACCATGTTCAAACTTTTGAGGCCGAAAATGGCCTGCATGTTTTATCCATTTTAGAAAGGGAAAACATCGACTGTATTTTAATGGATGTTAAAATGCCACAATTGAATGGCATTCAAACAACTAAAAGGATTCGAGAAATGAAAGACGCCAACAAATCCGAAACGCCTATCATTGCTGTTACTGCCGCCCTTACCCACGACAACCTTAAAACTTTTATTGAAAACAAGGTAGAACTCTTTTTAGAGAAGCCATTTAAGGAAAGTGCTTTAATGGATCTGGTGTATAATGTCCTTAAACAAGATCCTTCATTTCAAGGCAATGCGAATGCCCTCATTCAAAGTTCAGAAAATTTACAGAACAAAAAACTGTTTGATCTTTCGGAACTCTTAAGGCAAGCTGGCAACGACCCTAATTTCATGCAGGACATGCTTGAAACACTTATTATTTCGACCAAGAAAGGCATTGAAGAAATAGAAGAAGAATTAGTTGTTGAACGCTGGGACAACATCAATCTAATTGCTCATCGCCTGGCCTCTCCCCTCAGATTCATCATGGCTGCAGATGCCTATAACAGCATCAAACAAATAGAAAACATGACAGAATCTGAACTGAGTATATCAAAAACAGAAATACTCAATCAGTATCAAACCTTCAAAAATCAGTTTACACAACTGGAGCAAGCCCTTCAGAGTTATATTAATCCCAATAAATCAAACACCTAACAAACATGCCAAACAGTAAAAATTACAAAGTATTTGTTGTAGAAGACAACGACTGGTTTAATAAAATGATTGTACACAGTCTGAGCCAGAATCCCGATATAGTTGTTCGAAGTTTTTTCAATGGCAACGATTTGCTTAAAGCCCTTCACGAAGTACCTGATGTGATAACGCTCGACTATAAATTACCGGATACCACGGGCAATATTCTCTTAAAAAAAATCAAAGAGTTCAATCCTAAAATTGAAGTTATAATTATCTCTGAACAAGACGATATTGAAATTGCTGTTGAGCTGTTAAAACAGGGCGCCTACGATTACCTGGTTAAAAGTCCGGATATGCACTCTCGCCTCTTTAACAATGTCAGCAACCTACTTAAAAAATCTAACTTAGAAGACCGAATCGAATACCTTCAAAAAGAAGTAGAACACAAGTTCAATTTTTCGAACACCATTGTGGGGCAGAGTAAAGCCATACTCGACATATTCTCGATCTTACAAAAGGCCTCTTCCTCTAATATCAATGTCTCTATTACGGGCGAAACTGGCACGGGAAAAGAGCTTGTGGCTAAAGCCATTCATTACAATTCAGATCGCAAGAACAAGCCTTTTGTTGCTGTAAACATGGCTGCTATTCCAAAAGAACTGGTAGAAAGTGAATTATTTGGACACGAGAAAGGTGCCTTTACCGGGGCAATTGAAAAACGCAAAGGCAAGTTTGCAGAAGCCAATGGGGGGACCATCTTCCTCGACGAGATAGCCGAAATGGATCTGGCACTACAAACCAAACTGCTGCGCGTACTACAAGAGCGAGAAGTGACACCTGTAGGCAGCAATACAGCCATAAAAATCGATTGCAAATTAATCATTGCCACCCATCAGGATCTTAAAAAATTAGTAGAAGAGAAAAAATTCAGAGAAGACTTATTCTTTAGAATTATGGGATTAAAAATCAACCTTCCTCCCCTTAGAGATCGCGGTCATGATGTCCTGCTCATCGCTAAAAAACATATTGAAGAATTCTGTCAGTCTAACCACATGGCAATTAAATCACTTAGCGAAAAAGCCTGCCAGAAACTACTGGCCTACCCTTTTCCTGGCAATGTCAGAGAACTAAAAACAGTGATAGAAGTGGCTGTTGTTATGAGTGATAATCAAGAAATCGAAGATCACCACATCATGTTCCAGCACAGTGATTTGATCTCTCAAATGAGCAGCGACGAGCATACTCTGCGAGAATACACCTTCAAAATCATACTGATGATGCTGACAAAATACAACGACGATGTGCAGAAAGTTTCTAAAATTCTTGATATCAGTCCCGCTACCATCTACAGAATACTCAAAGAATTTAACCATAAACTCTAAATATTGATATAGTTAACTACTATACAGACGATTACAGATTTTTACCCGCCTCAGCACCAGCCCTATACAAAAAACATAAAAACTTGTATATCTGATGATTATAAAAATTCGATATACTAATCTATCTCTAAAGTTCTTCTAAACTACAGCCTTCATCATGGTGCAATGAGGTTCAAAAGCACTATTTCGAATTTGTTATTTTGAAAGTAATGTCGATAATTGCAGAGTAAATCATACGTAAAGGTTAGGTTACCGTATGGATCATTACTGCACTATTTTGAACGTTTACATCAAAGATATCAAATTCAGCATGAGGTTCAGGACTTATATATTGATTGCCGTAGCCGGACTGTGGTTCGTATTAGGAGCCATGTTTCTATACCGCTCATGCTGGGATCTTGAAGACTCAAAAATGGTTAATGGCAGTATTGTTGAGATTGGCATCAAAGAGTTTGACGAACAGCTGCATCAGTTTGCTTTATGTTTTAAAGTACATGGCAGCGATCAGACCTTTGGCATTTATCAGAGAAAAAACTTATTGTACACCGAACAACTGAACATGCTGCACATTGGCGATTCTGTCAAAGTATATTACGGCGATTGGAAATTGAAAGCAGGTGCAGTCAACAGACAGTTGGTGCATGTTGAAACCAAAAAACATGTTGTTATAAATTACGCAGACCGAAAATACAAGGACCGCTGGCTTGGCAGTATTTTCTTCTTAGTCTCTTTTACAGCCGGAGGATTCGCCTGGTATCTTTTAAAAAAGAAACCGATTGAAGAAGATCCGTCTCTTATGTTTCGTTCCTAAAAAAACTAAGGCATTGAAATCGTGATATTGATTCTTTTCAAGCCTTTCTCAGCCAAATCTTGTTTCTCATCTAACTGCAAGGCATGCTTGTAATCGTTGTAAGCACCAGTGCTATTTTTCAGCTGCTCTTTCATATTACCTCTTAAGGTATAAGCATCGGCATAGTCTGGCGCCAGTTCTATGGCCTGGTCTAGATATTCGATTGCTTTATTGTAGTTACCAAAGACCCCATTGATATACCCCAGATTGTACCTGCAAAGAATATGAGCTGGATTCATACGCGCCACTGTCTCGTATAAGGCCACAGCATCCTTGTATAGATTTTCCTGTTGAAGAAATAATCCTTTAGCGTATAGTGCCTCATCACTGAATTCATTCACTTTTATGGCACGGTCGAAGAAGACCATGGCTTTCTGATCGTGATTGTAGGCATATATATTACCTAATTGCATGATGGCATTGTAGTGCTTATCATCGTATACCAGTGTCTTCTCAAACAACTGAATGGCCTTGCTGGTATCGCCCTGCTCTTTGGCAATAATGCCCATATAAAAATAGGAAATTGGGTTACTTGGGTCGAGTTTATTAATGCGCTGATAAAGGTCTTCTGAGCCAGCATAGTTCTGCTTTGCCAGATAGAGTTTGGCTAATTCTGAAATGGCATCAATAAAATCAGGTTTAAAACCGATTGCTTTCTTATAACTATTTTCGGCTTCTCTGGCATTGGCGGTATCTCCGGCCATTAAATACTTGCCTCTGCTGTAAAAATAAAGAGGATTTAAGGAATCCAGTTTTAAGGCATAATCAATATCCAATAAAGCCTGTTTGAAGTTATCCTCAAAATAAAACGTATTAGAACGCGTGTAATACAATTCGGGATTTGAAGGACTGGCATTAATCTTCTTAGTGATATTTCTGATATCCAAAGAGTAGCTCGTATCGTTTTCAGAAATGTACCTTTCTTGCCCAGTTTTAGAACACGAAGGGAGTCCTGCCGACAATACCAGCAACAAAATAGAGAAACAAAGCGATTTACAGTTTAACATATTACAAAAAAAACTTAATTTTACGCACAAATTTAATCGATTTTATGCCATTTTATCACAAGGCCGGAAAATTTCCGGAAAAAAGACATATCCAGTACCGCAAACCCAATGGTGAACTGTATTCAGAAGAACTGGTAAGTACCGAAGGTTTCTCAAGTACCTACTCTTTAGTCTACCATTGTCATCCACCAACACTTGTAAAAAATATTGGCGATCCGATTAATGTTGCGCCTAAAGCTGCAATTGGCAACAATATGCAAAACAGGAGTTTCATGACCTTCAACACAGAACCTAAAGATGATTTCCTTGAAAGTCGTGTTGTACAACTCTTCAACAGCGATCTATATATCACCAGTGCCGCTCCCCGCCAGTCGATGACCGATTACTTTTACAAAAATGCAGATGCAGATGAAGTTATTTTTGTGCATTTAGGCAGTGGGGTTCTTAAAACTTTATATGGCAATATCCCATTTGAGTATGGCGACTATCTGGTAATTCCTCGTGGCGTTATATATCAACTGGAGTTTAACGATAGCAACAACCGTTTATTCATCACAGAATCATTCAGTCCGATTCGTCCGCCAAAACGTTACCTCAATAATATGGGTCAGTTTCTTGAGCACTCGCCTTTCTGTGAGCGCGACATTAAACTTCCACAGGATTTGAAAACGCATGACGAAAAAGGCGAATTTAAAGTAGTGATCAAAAAAGGTGACGAATTATTCCCCTACACATACGCCAGTCACCCATTTGACGCCATAGGCTGGGACGGCTACCACTACCCTTACGGTTTTAGTATACACAACTACGAACCAATTACAGGTCGTATCCACATGCCACCGCCAATTCACCAGACTTTTGAAGGACATAATTTTGTGATTTGTTCTTTTGTACCCAGATTATACGATTACCACCCACAGTCAGTTCCGGCGCCATACAACCATAGTAATGTCGACTCAGATGAGGTGCTTTATTATGTCGATGGCGATTTCATGAGCAGAAAGCATGTCGAAAAAGGCATGATTACCTTGCACCCTAAAGGCATTCCACACGGACCACACCCTGGCACTGTAGAAAAAAGTATTGGCGCTAAAGAAACCCTGGAATTAGCGGTTATGATTGATCCATTCTATCCATTAAAGATCACTCAGGCAGCCATGCAAATTGAAGATCCATCTTACTACAAATCCTGGGTAGAATAGTTAAAAACAAGCCCTTGGATGAGTAAAAAACAAAACTAAATTGAAAGGACTATCATCCAACACCATCGGGCCACTGCGAGAGCAGCATGGCTTTAACGAACTTCCCTCTTCTAAACCGAAGACCATTCTTACTATTGCCCTTGAGGTAGTCAAAGAACCTATGTTCATTCTACTGATTGCCTGCAGCGTGCTTTACATGATCATTGGCGATTACACCGAAGGTTTTATCATGTTGTCGACCATTCTTATTATAGTCTACATCGCCTTCTATCAACACCGAAAGACAGAGCGCGCACTAGAAGCACTTAAAAGCATGTCTTCACCTCAATGCCTGGTTATAAGAGATAATGAAAGGATCAAAATTCCGGGACGTGAACTATTGCCAGGCGATCTTATCCTATTAAATGAAGGCGACAGAATTCCAGCTGATGCTTACATCACAGACACGCAGCATCTATCAGTAGATGAGTCGATGCTCAGCGGCGAATCGCAAGCCATCTCTAAATCAACTTTAGCTGAAAACAATGCCATATTCAGCGGCACGCTTGTTACACAAGGCAGAGCAAAAGCCATTGTCACTAATATCGGCGAAAGCACAAAATTTGGTCAGATAGGAAAATCACTTTCTGACATTTCGCAACAAACCACCTCGCTTCAAAAAGAACTTAAACGTTTAATAAAAGGATTTGCCATCGCTGGTATCATTATATGTGTGGCAGTTGTCATCTTGTTTTATATCAATCGCGGTGATTTTATACAATCCTTACTTAACGGTCTTGCCGCCTCAATGGCCATATTACCCGAAGAGTTTCCTGTTGTGTTTACAGTATTTATCGCCTTGGGGGCATGGCGACTATCCAGCAAACATGTATTAACCCGCAATCCATCAGCCATTGAAACGCTTGGCTCAGCAACAGTTTTATGTACTGATAAAACAGGCACCATCACAGAAAACAAAATGCAGGTAAGCTGCATTACCAGCAATAGCAATGTCTATAAACAAACTGATTTTACTACCTCTACTGAAGAGCTCATCCAGCTTTTTACAATCGCACTTAAAGCCTCTGCACTAAACAGTACCGATGCCATGGAAAAAGCCATTGCTGAACAAGCTGCCACATATGGTCTTAGTTCTGAGAAAGCTGTAAAATCATACCCATTGCATCAAAATCTGATGGCCATGAGTATGGCTTACAGCGATGGCGACAAGTATAACATCTATTGCAAAGGCGCACCAGAAGCGGTGTTTAAACTTTGTCAACTAAATGAATCGGATCAACCTATTAAACTCTTGCATCAACTCACCGAGCAAGGTTACAGAGTAATCGCTATGGCCTGTTCAACCCATCAAGGTGAATTACCCAAACATCAGGTAGACTTCAAATTTCAGTTTAGCGGACTCATAGCCTTTACCGATCCTATCCGTAAAGAAGTTCCAGCCGCCATCAAAGAATGCAAAAAGGCGGGCATAAGAGTTATCATGATTACCGGTGATTACCCTGTAACTGCCAAAGTAATTGCCAATACCATCGGTATCAACACCAATTTATTAAGTGGACAAGATATCAGCAAAATGAGCGATGAAGAGTTGAAGTTAGCCGTTACTAAGATTGGGATTTGTGCCAGAGTTCAACCCGATCAGAAACTAAGAATCGTAAAAGCCTTGCAAAGCAATCATGAAATTGTGGCCATGACCGGAGATGGCGTTAATGATGCTCCAGCCCTTAAAGCAGCAGACATTGGTGTAGCCATGGGCAACAAAGGCACCGATGTGGCAAGAGAAGCCTCGTCTTTGGTTTTACTGGATGACAATTTTGCTTCGATTGTAGCAGCCATAAGAGCTGGCAGAAAAATTTACGACAATTTACAGAAGGCCCTTATCTATATTCTTGCAGTGCACATACCAATTATCGGACTAACTTTGATTCCTGCCTTTGATAGTTATTTTCCAATACTCCTACTTCCCTTGCACATCATCTTAATGGAACTGATAATTGACCCAATGTGTTCTATTGCTTTTGAGACAGAGCAAGAAGAGAAGAACATTATGAGCAGGGCGCCGCGACCAATTAATCAGGCCATCTTTGGCTGGAAGAAAATGTTGTATGCCGTATTTCAGGGGATGCTTTTACTGACCATGACCCTATTCGTTTACCTGCAATCTGGCGATACCATAGAATACAGTCGATCTGTAACACTGGCTGCTTTAATACTTGGCAATCTGGCATTGATCTTAAGTAACCTGAGCAGAAGTCGTTATTGGTTTGATATATTAATTGAAAACAACAAAACCATTATGTTGTTATTCACGCTGGCATTAGGTTTACTTACCGCCATTGTAAGCATTCCACAGCTTCAGCATATCTTTAAAGTCAGTCACCCTGGTTATGGGTATTTTATTCCAGCGATTGTCGGCGCATTGATTTTATTACTCTCACTTGAACTCATAAAATGGGTGAGAAATAGATTTTTCAAAATGATTTAGTTGTAAAAACGCATATTCAAAGTGAGAGATATCATGTTTTGTCATATAAAACACTGATAGCTATACAATTCCTATTTTATTTATTTTAAAAGCAGCATCAATCATCTGAAAAAATTGATAAATTTGCTCTGTGAAATCATTGTTATTTATATCAATTTCCGCTTTTATCCTTTTGTCCTGTTCCAAACAAACAGCCACTATCAGTCCTGTTATCGAAACCATTACCGAATCGGTTTATGCGTCTGGCACAATTGTCAGCGACAACCAGTATCAAGTATTTTCGACTGTTAACGGCATTTTACAAACGACTTTGGTTAGTGAGGGTGATACCGTTTCAACCGGCACCCCTTTATTTAAATTGTTCAACGAGACTTCGCGACTCAACAACGAAAACGCCAGTCTGGCTGCCGAATTTTCGGACATAAAAAACAATCAGGCAAAAATCAACGAACTAAAAATCAATGTTAATCTGGCCGCTAAAAAACTGGAGCAAGATTCGTTGTTATTTAAAAGACAAAGCAGTTTGTGGCAGCAAAATATAGGATCGCGATTGCAATACGAGCAAAGTGAACTGGCCTTTCAGAACTCAAAGACAGCCTACGAAGCCGCCAAATTGAGGTACAACGATTTAATCAGACAATTGCGCTACAGCTCAGTTCAATCTCAGAAAAATCTGGAGATCAGTTCGAGAATGGTGCGCGATTTCACCATTAGCTCTGAGGTTAATGGTCGCGTTTACTCTATCCTAAAGAAAAACGGCGAACTGGTAACCCCACAAA
>JAIXYV010000082.1 GCA_027490055.1 Bacteroidota bacterium
GCAAAAGTAAAAATGACAGATGGCGAAATTTCTAAAATCGTAGAAAACATCTTCGATATGCGTCCATACTTCATCGAACAACGTTTTAAACTAAGATCTCCTATCTACAGCGAAACTGCTGCATATGGTCACATGGGAAGAGAAAATAAAGTGGTGAGCAAAACCTTCACCATGCCTGATGGTAAAAAGAAAACCATGAAAGTGGAACTCTTTACCTGGGAAAAATTAGACTACGTTGATAAAGTCAAAAAGGCTTTCAAACTTAAATAATTAAAAAGGGGCCTGGTGCCCCTTTTTTGTATACTATGAATCAAGACAATAAACTTATTGCATGGATCACTTCCCGCACTGGAACCTTCCTGCTGTTTGTGCTCTGGAGTTTATTTATAACCAGTCTATGGCTACCCAGAAACTGGGGATTCTATGGTAACGGCGACTGGGATCTGACGTATACAACTTACGAAGTCGCCCGTAAATCCATTATCGAATATGGCCAGTTCCCTCACTATAATCCGTTTCTGGCTTTTGGAAGCGATCTGGACGCCAACCCACAGGCAGCGCACTTCAGTATATACTTTCTCCCTATCCTTGCTTTTGGGACCTTCTATGGCTATAAAATCAGCATTTTATTGGCGATAGTACTGGGACTTCTTGGATCCCATAAACTGCTAAGAACGATAGGAACAGAGACCTTACCTTCTATTATGCTGAGCATGATACTTTGCTCGGCGCCCTATTTCGGAAGACATATCATCGAAGCTGGACACAGCAATTTCTTAAACTTCTATTTGATTCCTGCTCTTTTCTGGCTTTATCTTAGGTATATGCAATCAGGGAAATTTAGTCAACTAAGTTTGCCTGTTCTTATCCTTGTTCAATTCATCTGCGGTGGTGCACCATTCGTTTTTATTGTGGCTGTAATTACCCTCCTGCTTTGGTTAATAGGCAGACTTTTCCTCCAACAGATACCCGTCAAAAAAGCCTTGTTTGTGTTGAGCAGTGTAGGATTCGCTATAGGCTTAAGTCTCTGGAAACTACTCCCGGTTATGGATCTCTGGTCCAATTCACCACGATTAGTGAACGATGACAGTCAGATCAACCTACTGATTTGGCTGCATGCTCTCAATGATTCTAAAACAGATACAGGAACGCCCCACAGCTGGCATGAAATTGCTATTGGAACTGGTTTATTTCTGCCATTGCTAATTGTTATTTACAGACAGTACATTCCCAATTTTAAAACCTGGTTGATTTTAATTTTACTTGTTATCTGGCTCGAACTGGGTAATCAGCCTAATTATATTAATCCATGGTACCTGATTCACCACACGCTTCCCATCTTTAACGGCTTGAGAGCACCTTATAGATTTGCATTTATTCTCATCTTTGCCATTGTCATTAGCAGCTCGCTAATTATTACTAAAATAAAAGATAACAAACTTATTTATATTATTTTATTTAGCATTACTTTAAGTAATACTTTAAATTTTAATGCCCTCTCAAGAAACCTGGTAAATACCCCCAGAATTGATGATGTTCCGAAAGATACTACTTCAAAATTTGCCATTAGAAATCTGGGAAACAACTACCCGTTTCATTATTTGAGTTTAAAAAACAACCAATTTCTGGTTTCGGCATACGAACCAATGCATTTACCTAATGTGGGCGATACTTTAGGATCCTTTGTAAAAGGAGGACAACTAAGCCATTTTACACCGAATGCAATTACTGTAACATCTACAGATTCATTATGTATTCTTGCTCTGAGATGGCAGGAAGCTTGGACAACTGGCGATGATGCGACAATCGTTAATTATAAAGGACTTCTGGCAGTGAAATCAGTGATTGGCAAAGACATTCTTATTAGCTATCACAATCCAGCCTTGTCAATCGGTTTAAATTATAGCTTAGTGGTGTTGCTACTATTCCTCTTATGCCTTTATCCGTTCAGATTTTTACAGTTAGCGGCAGAAGCCGTATCGATAGGCTGATTACTGACCGATAGCAAACAAGCAAGGCACTTTACCTAACACAATGTTTTGTTTCCTCCACCATGAAACAGGCTGTGAAACGATCCATTCATCCTCTCCAGTGATATCTTTCGCAACCATCAATCTGGTATCGGGCTGAAGGGTTCTAATAAGATCTTCAAGCATTTTTTCATTGCGGTAAGGCGCTTCTATAAACAATTGTGTGGCCTCACGCTTTAATTTTTCTAGTTGCTGAATTGCTTTCTTTCTCTCATCTGGTTTGCTTGGCACATAGCCGTTGAACCTAAAATCCTGTCCGTTCATGCCACTGGCTATCAATGCCAGAACAATAGAAGACGGACCAGTTAAAGGACGAACTCTAATACCCAAATCATGTGCAGCCCTTACTATTAAATTTCCCGGATCGGCAATGCAGGGCAAACCAGCTTCAGACATTAGTCCTACCCTTTGGTTATTTTTCAAAACGCCCTTTAATTCCTCAATTTGTGTTAACAAATGATGTTTGTCGAGCTCGATAACCGTTGTATCAGCCCAAATTATATCAGGATTTATCAGCTTTAAAAAGTGCCTTGCAGTCTTCGCATTCTCCGCTATAAATACTTGTATCTTAGAAATTTCATTGATAACATTTAAAGGTATACTCCAGTTTATATCAATTTCTGAAATTGGCATTGGAATTAGAAATAGTACAGAGGCATTAGGGTTTTGCATAATTTTTGCACAGAATTAAAGGCAAAAATGCATATATTTGTAGAAAATACACTATTACACATGAGAAAATTACTATTTTGGTTACTATTATTCTCGATTGGTTCCCTAAAAGCGCAGACTTATGGTAACGAATGGATCAAAAACAATCAGAAGTATTTTAAAATCAAAATTGGAAGGGCTGGTATTTACAGAATTGACTATACGTCACTTATTCCGGCAGCTACCGACATGAAATTAGATCTGTCCACT
This sequence comes from Bacteroidota bacterium, assembly GCA_027490055.1. Taxonomy (GTDB): domain Bacteria; phylum Bacteroidota; class Bacteroidia; order NS11-12g; family UBA955; genus JABMMZ01. The sequence continues at coordinate 2,952 of JAIXYV010000082.1, forward strand.
GTTAATCCTAAGAAATGGCAGATGTTTTACAAAGGGAAAGAAATTCCTATTTATGTCGCTGGCGAAAATGATAATATTTTCAACAACACTGATTTTATCGAATTCTATGCTCAACTAAACGATGGTGAGCTGGATAAAGAATTATATGGCAATCCAAATTTTCTTGCCAATGACCGCTACAGCGTCATTACTGACACATCTAATTACTACTTAACCTTCCTGTCTTCTTCGTCTACTGATGTGCCAAGGCACATGAAGAATTACATCAATACTAATTTCTCTTCACACCCTGAAGTGCCTTATTTTCTTCACGAATCTTTCACTCAGTACGTAGATCGTTACAATTTTGGTAAAGGTGAAGATGTCGGTGGATCAACAGCCAGCAATCCTGATTACACAGAAACAGAAGGCTATGGCAGTAATGTTTTTGGAAGTGGTACTGGCTATTCGAACTACTTAGCTTCTGCTGAAACGCGTTTCTTCAACTCTGCGGGACCATTGCCTGTATTTAGTTTTGCCTCTTCTGGTGCCAGTGACAAATTTGATAAAACCATTCCTTACGACCACAAATTAAAATTATTTGCCAGCAAAGACAATAACACTTTCACTCAGTTATTAGATACTTTCTTTGATGGTTACAAGGTAATTCGCAAAACTATACCAATTAGCGCTTCTCTGATAGGAGGAAATGCCACTTATTTCCGTTTCGACCCACAGTTCGTTTCAGGAGTGTCTTACCAAGCCCATGCGGTAAATTTTGTAAGTGTTAAATATCCGAGATTTTTTGACATGGATGGCAATTCTTCTTTTAAATTCAGCCTGCCAGGTGATAATACGCCAAAGCATGTTGTATGGCAGAATTATACCGCTACCAAAACAACCCCTATTTTCTATGATTTTACAAATGATGTGAGAATCAGAGGTCAAAAGAATACAGGTACTTCAGTAAGAGCCATTCTACCGCCTTCTTCAACTCAAGGCAATTATTTTGTTCATGATAGTTTAGAAACTAATTTCCTTGTTGCTACAGATGTTCAAGCCGCTATAAGCTTCGAAACTGTATCCCAGGACATCGAATACATAAAATTCGACCCTACATCTCAAATCAATAAAAACAGACTTGTATTACTGACTACTCCGAGTTTCATGGGACCTTACGCATCAGAATACTTGCTGCTTAGACAATCTACCACCGCTACCAGTCCTAACACAATGGTAAGCGTTCATCAGCTTTACGAGCATTTCTCCTATGGTGTGCCACATCCAATCGCTATCAGACGTTACCTAAGATACCTGAAAGAAAATGGCGATACCATGATGAAGTTTTTATTCATGGTGGGCAGAGGCTACCAAACAAATATGGTAAGAACCTCATACAGTGGCAATATTATTCCATCAATTGGTGTGCCTGCATCCGATAATATGTTTGGTACTGAAATTAATGGCTCTGGACTTTCTCCGGTTGTTGCAATTGGTCGTCTTACCATTGACAGACCAGCAGATTTCGGCACCTATTTAAATAAATTACTTGAATATGAAGCGTCTACAAACGAGTTCTGGAGGAAAAAGATCCTGCACCTCGCCGGAGGAGACAATGGTGCTCAAGCATCCTATATTAAATACAAACTAGATGTCGCTGGTGAATATGTGAAGGGCTGCCCAATGGGTGGAACAACCTCAAGCTTTACCAAGTCGTCTGTCGGCATCTCTGAGCCATTCATTAAACAGAAAGCCATTGAAAATGTCAATCAAGGTATACAAATGATTACTTTCCTTGGGCATGGTAGTGCCGCAGTTACTGATATTGACATCGGAGATACCATGGAATACAACAACCGCGGTAAATATCCGGTATTCTATTTCAATGGTTGTAGCATTGGTAATCCTTGCCTTGGACCGCCAAATAAAAACATTAAACTGTCTGGAGAAAACTTCATGAAAGCCCGTAATAAAGGCGCAATTGCTTTCATTGCTCAATCTTCTCTATCTGAACTTGGACATGTGGATGCTCAAATTCAAGACTTTTACAGAATTGCATTCAAAGATAACTTTACAGGCAATCTAAGTATTGGTGAAACTGTTCAGAAAATGCTCAAAAGCATTGGTAATTACAGCGACACACTTAATATCATACAATCCAGAATCCTGTTCCTGCAAGGCGATCCATCCATTCAATGGTTCCAGCCTCAGTTACCAGATTTTCAGATTAACGAATCTTCTCTCTTTACATACCCTGAAAACATTTCGGCAGTAAGTGATTCATTTGCTATAGCAGTTCCTATTGAAAACCGTGGTAGTTGCTCTAATTCAGATTCAATCAATATTAGCATTGAACGCAGCTATCCAAATAATTTTATTGTTACTCAGCATAAATTCAGAGTTGCTGGTATTCCATACAAAGACACAGTTTACCTCTATATTAAATCTAAAGATGCCGCTACTGCAGGTATCAATAAAATAACTGTAGATGTGAATTATGACCGTGTGCCAACCGAAGTAACCTATACGAATAATGTTGCTACGTTTAATCCATATATTGCTGGCAATGGCATCAATTTAGTCTCACCAAAACGGTACGATATTGTCTCTCATTTAAACGGAGATACTATTGAGTTAGTGGCTCAATCCATGAACCTGTTTAGCACAAACAACCAATTTGTTTTTGAAATCGATACGTCTCATCTGTTTAATAGTCCGTGGAAAAAACGCGATAGTTCTACCAGCATTGTTGGTATGATTAAAAAATGGAAAGTCAAATTGCTTGGCAACCGCGATAGTATCGTCTATTACTGGAGAGCAAAAATCTATACTGGTACAATACAAGGTGGAGATTTTGTTGAACGCAGTTTCATCCATATCTTCGACAATGCGCCAGGCTGGTCGCAATCGCACTTCCCTCAGTTCTATCCAAGCAGTCAGTTAACAGGCATGGAACTGGACAAAGAAAAACGCCAGTTTAAATTTACTAAAACAGCTGAAAGGGTATTTGTGAATACCTGGCTGGATAAAATGCCGAATTTTGGTATTAAAAAAGGTGGGCATGGGGCTCTATCCCTCACTCCAAGTACACAAACCGGTGTGGTTGCCATATTATTTGATAAAAATAGTTTAGAACAATTTAAGCTTCCAGGTATCTTTAATCCACTAAGATATTATGGCTTGAATTATTATGAAGATGGGGTGAAAGCTTATAACTTCTCACTGAACGCTACATACGAACATCAGTTTCTGGCATGGGTAGATTCTATTCCTGATAGTACATATGTAGCCTTGTGTAACGTCAATAACTTCGGCAGAATGAATGTTTCTAACGATGTGCTTAATGCATTTGACAAACTTGGATCTAAACTTTTCAGAGAAATGAAGACCAACCTGACATCTTTCGCCATGATTGGAAGAAAAGGTGCTGCTCCGGGCTGGGCTGTTGAAGATACAGGTCATTACAATGATGGAATTGGTGGTTATATCGAAATTGACAAAGAATTAATTGGAAGTCGATCAGACGGTTCATTGCGCACCGAACTAATCGGACCAACAACATCCTGGGATAAATTATACTTCTATAACAAACCCACAGATGGCAAAATTGGAGATAATTTTTATATCAATATACATGGTATATCCAATACCGGGAAGGATTCCATCGTTTATGAATTTATCACAGAAAACGATGTGGATTTGTCGTCCATTGACGCAAAAAGATTCCCCAACATATACATGGAAGGGTTCTTCTCAGATATAGATAACTACACCGCTCCACAGCTTAAACACTGGAGAATCAGCAATGATGCTGTGCCTGAAGGGTCCATTAATCCTAATATGGGTAAAATCGTATGGAGAGATACCCTTGAACAAGGTGAAAATTTCAACTTTGAAGTGGCTTACCAAAATATCTCTGCTTTAGCGTTTACAAAAAACCTTAAATACCAGACTCTGATATACAATCTTGATACGAAAGATACCGTTCTTAATGAGATCAAATACTATCCTGATAGTTTAAAATCAAATCAGCTTTTCATGATCAACACCCTTCTGCCGACAAAAACCATGAAAGGGCGGTATGTCTATGCTGTTAAAGTGAATTTTGATGAGAATAATAAGTCTCTAATCCCTGAATTATCTCTGGTAAATAATTCTGCTCTGAAATACTTCTTTGTTGATGAAGATAAAATAAATCCATTGCTGGATGTTACTTTTGATGGTAAACACATCAATAATGGCGAAATAGTTTCCTCTAATCCTGTAATTACTATCAGCAGTAAAGATGAAAACAAGCGCAACTGGCAGACTGACTCCAGCGGTATTCAAATCTGGTGGAAACGTCCTAACTCAGCAAGTTTTGAGCGAATTAACTTTGATACCTTTGGCGTGAAATTCTACCCTGCCACTTCATCATTTAACCTGGCAAAAGCAGAATTCGCCCCTAAGAATCTGCCGGATGGTTTGTACACCCTCAAAGTTCAGTCTAATGATGCTAACGGAACAAAAGCAGGCGCAACAGAATATATGATAAACTTTGTCGTTATTTCTAAAGCCTCTGCAACCAATTTCTATCCTTATCCTAATCCGTTTACCAGCAGCATGCGCTTTGTGTTTACACTCACCGGCACAAAAGTACCTGACTACATCAATGTGAAAATCATGACCATCCAAGGTAAAGTGGTAAAAGAACTTAATAAGGATGATCTGGGAAATATTCATATCGGAAATAATATCACCGATGTGGTATGGGATGGAACAGACGAGTTCGGCGACAGATTAGCAAATGGCGTTTATCTTTATACCGTTACTATTAAGTCGGATGGAGAAGAAATTAAACAACTTGAAAATGACAATATCAGCAATGATCTCAATGCTGATAAAGCCAATAACGACCTCTTTAAACATTCGACAGGTAAGATTGTCCTACTAAGGTAAACATGAAATTAAAACTGCTTTTTATATCGCTTTCAATCGCCAGTCTAATGGCTTTCGATGATCCGGCTCCCACGGTAGCTAGCAGTACTTCTGCAGTGTCTGCAGCAGAGATTCATGAACTGGGACTTAGCAATATTCCCCAGGTACTATTCTGGAGAAAAATAATGAATCTCCATAAAGACAGCTGTTTGGTGAACGTTCATAACAGTCGTACTATTCTTGCTACCTGGCACGCTACAACCTGGCATGGCTATGGCGCCGAGGAAAAAGGCAAAATTCTCGATAGTTTCAAAAGACTAAATGGTATAACAGATTCTCCCCGAATTGTTGGCACCATGGGAAAAAGCTTCTTCTATAATTTTGAAAAAGTAGCTCCAAATATTCCTTTAGGTGTTCAGGAATTTGAAAATAACGGGGTAGATGGATGGTATGCAAAAGCTATACTGCTTATTGAAAGTCCGAACCAATTACAAAAATCAAATGCTGGCGCTTACGGACCATTTCAGCTCATGAAAGGTGTAGCCCTCAACTATGGCTTAAGAGTGAACAAGAAGGTGGATGAAAGGGCTAATTTTAACCGTTCTGCCTATGCTGCCAGTCAGTTAATTAAATCGATCTGCATTCCATATACTAAACAAATGCTGGATGCTAAAGGCATTGTCTATAACGAAAAAGACCTGTGGTTCCGCTTATTGGTAATGCACGTCTATAATGCTGGTGCGGGTAATGTTAAATTAGCACTGGATGCAATTGCTACTCCTGCCACCGGAATGGGCCTTATTCAGCAATTATGGGTTACTTCTGCTGGTCGATTTAAAACCGCTTCACAGAACTATTCTCAGTTGATTCTTGCAGCCTTCCTGGAATACGAAGCAAGAATTGAAAAGAAAACTAACTAGTCTTTTATCAGACCCCTTTTCTTAAAGATAAAATACAGCGGGAATCCTAATCCTATAAGGATCAATCCTACAATTGCATTGCCTGGCGAACTTGAGATAGAGTAATACACCAGAAAAGCACTGAACAAAGTAAAAAAGATTGGTAGTATTGGATATAAAGGTACTTTAAACGGACGAGGAGCATCTGGCATCTTGCGACGCAAAACGATCACACCAAAGGCGCCACAACCATAAAATATAAAGGCAACAAATACCAGCATTTCTGTAAGCATATCAAAACTTCCGCTGATGATAAGCACAGCGCACCAGAACATCTGATAAATAATGGATCTGTGCGGCGTTAGATGTTTTGGATGAACCTTGCCAGCGCTTTTAACAAATAAACCATCGTTGGCCATTGTGAAATAAATTCTTGGCGCCGTCATTAGCGAATTGTTTGTACTGTTAAAAGTGCTTACCAATATTAAAATTGAAATAAACAATCCACCGTACACCCAGGCATTGTTCATCGCCTCTACTGCGGCAATGGTATTTTCCTTTTTACTAATCCCTTCAAAAAACTCAATATTTCCGAGATGCAAAAAGGCTGCATTGGATAACAAATACAGACCCATTACGATAAAAGTCCCTAAACCCAGAGCGATTGGAATATTGCGTTTGGGGTTTTTAATTTCGCCTCCCAAAGCACCAACATTGTTCCAGCCTTCAAAGGCCCAGAAAGCGGCCATCATTGCTGCAAAAAAGGATGCCACAGTAACAGTTGGAGCAATATTTACTGACTCTGGCATCGGCGTTGAAGGGCCAGCGATAAAAGCTATTAAAATGACAGATAAAACGCCTATTACTACTGTACCACCCAAAATATTCCCAATTTTTTCGCCATAGTCAATACCGAAATAGTTAACAATAGACAAAATTACTACCAATCCTATCGCCAAACCTTTTACACCAAAATTATGAAATGGCTGAAACTGAAAATCGGCAATGTGAAACAAAGTGATATGCGACCAGGTTTCTGGCAGCTGAGGCAATGGAATTAAACTATTAACAGATTCTGCAAATACAAAAGCTACCGAGGCCGCTGTGGCCGTTTGAATAACTGAAAAGGATGCCCAACCAAACAAGAAAGCAAATAACTTCCCGTACATCTTTTGGAAATATACATATTGTCCTCCAGGCTTGGCAATCAATCCCGCTACTTCAGCATTGCTGAGTGAGCCCATCAATGTAATAATACCAGCTGCTGCCCAGGCTAGTAACACCCAGGTACTACTGTGCAATTCGGCACTCATCTGAGATACTTTCTTAAAGACCCCACTGCCTATCATGGCGCTAATAACCACCATAATGGCTGAGAATAAGCCTAACTTTTCTTTTAATTGATTTGACATTGAACAGGCGAACCTAAATAAAAATTATTGAATGTCATTCATAACTATTAAAAAACTTCATAAGTTTGTAATTGATTTGTATTCACTCAAAGAAATAGCTTTTGCCTTAGGTTCTGAAGTAATCGGCAATCCAGATCTTGTCAAAGACTGGCATTTACTGATAGACAGCAGAACTCTTACACACCCTGATTCCAGCATTTTTTTTGCTATTAAGACGCAAAACAACGACGGACATAATTACATTCCTGAACTCATTCAACAAGGTGTCAAGACCTTTGTCGTAGATAAAGACTTTGTTATTCCATCAAATTCTGATAACAATTTTCTGAAAGTTGACAATGTCCTGCAAGCTCTTCAGAAACTTAGTCAATTCCACAGACAACAATTTAATATTCCTGTCATTGGTATTACCGGAAGCAATGGTAAAACCATTGTTAAAGAGTGGTTAGTGCAACTCCTGGGCGATTCTGAAAATGTTTGCGCCAGTCCTAAAAGTTTCAATAGCCAGATAGGCGTGCCTTTAAGCGTCTGGCAATTGCAACAACAGCATACCTTAGGCATTTTCGAAGCAGGTATTTCTGCTGCAGGTGAGATGCATCATCTGGCTCAGATTATTCGTCCTGATATTGGCATTCTTACACATCTCGGACCCGCACACAATCAGGGATTCGATACACCCGAACAAAAAATTCAGGAAAAGCTCCTCTTATTCGATCAAGCCGATGTCATCCTTATGCATTACAATGCTCAGGTATTGGCTAAAACTTCGCGCAGTGTTAAAACATTTGGCTATAATCAATCTGCAGCAGATCTAAATATAATATCTAAAACCATTAATGGAAAATCCACTACCATCAATGGTTCATACGACAATCAGTCAATACAGTTTACTATTCCATTTACAGATGAGGCTTCTATAGAAAATGCCTGTTTATGTTGTCTGACACTCCTGTATCTCGGTCATTTTAAAGCCGAGGCATTCCAGTTTCTTGGCAGTGTCAGCATGCGTATGGAACTCAAAAGAGGCATACACAACTGCATATTAATTAACGATAGTTATAGCAATGATTTGCATGGTTTAGGCACAGCGCTGGCCTTTCTTGAACAACAAGCCATACATCCAAAAACGACTGTTATCTTATCTGATATTGAGGAAAGCGGACTGCAAGCGGAAATCTTGTACATCAGAGTGAAGCAATTGCTCAATGACAAAAAAATTGATCGATTGATAGCTATTGGTAAAGAATTTAAACGTTGCTTTGATACTGAGAGTTCTACTTCTCAGGTGGTTTTCTTTGATACTACTGAAGCATTTCTTCAAGAATTTAAGAACCTTGTTTTTAAAGAAGAAAGCATACTGATCAAAGGTGCGAGAAAATTTCAGTTTGAAAAAATCGTCAGCAAACTCGAACAAACTGCTCATGGCACCATACTCGAAATCAATCTTAGCGCCGCCTTACACAACTTGAACGCTATTAAAGCACATCTGGGACCAGATATCAAAATCATGGCCATGGTGAAGGCTTTTGCCTATGGTAGCGGGACTTATGAAATGGCCAGACTGATAAGAAACAGGGTAGACTATCTGGCTGTTGCCTATGCCGATGAAGGTGTAGCGCTTAGACAAAATGGTGTTCAAACACCAATTATGGTGATGAATCCCGAACTGGAAGCCTTCGACATGATTGTGCAACATCAACTTGAACCAGCAGTTTTCAGTCTGTCTCAGTTAAACTCCTTGCTCGAATTTCTATCAGTGCGTCAGACTAACCAATTGAATGTTCATATAGAAATAGATACTGGCATGCACCGTCTGGGTTTTACAGATGCAGATATGCCTGCTCTTACTGAAATGCTGAAACAGCAGAACCAGATCAGAATCGCCTCTGTTTTTTCTCATCTATCGGCCAGTGACGAAAAGCAATATGATGATTTTACAAAGACACAATTTGAGCGACTGAAAACACATGCAGCCAGCATTGAATCTGCCATTGGATACAGCTGTTTGAAACATATCAGCAACACTGCCGCCAGCTTGCGTTTTAAGCAAGAGGGACTGGAGATGATACGACTTGGAATCGGTTTATACGGCATCGATCCAACTGGCCAATATGACAAATTGCTTGAACCTGTTTTTACTTTTAAAACCACCATTTCTCAAATTAAAACCATTGCGCCTAACGAGAGCATTGGTTATGCCAGAAAAGCTATTGAAAATCGCAGCCGAAAAATTGCAGTACTGGCGCTGGGTTATGCCGATGGCCTGAACCGTAAATTAAGCAATGGTATAGGTGGCTGCCACATAAGAGGCAAATGGGCCCCAATTACCGGCAATATCTGCATGGATATGTGTATGGTTGATATTTCTGAGATCGACTGCGAAGAAGGCGATGAGGCCATTATTTTCGGCAAAGAACTGCCTATTGAAATGCTGGCCGAAAAACTCCAAACCATTCCTTACGAAATTCTGACATCTATTTCGCAAAGAGTGAAAAGGGTGTATGTCAGTGATTGAGCTTTTCTATTGTCTTTCATTAACGATAAATTAACCTATTTTCCCTATTTTTGATTTATGAAAACTATATCATTGAAATTTCTATTTTGTATTCTTCTTGCCTCCTTATCTTTTAATGCTAAAGCAACACATATTTTAAATGGTGAATTTGATGCCTTTATATTAAAATCAAACGCTGATAGTATTACCTATTCTATCACTTTAAATATTAGAGCAATGTGCGATTCTAATGCCATTCAACTCCCACCGGATTTATTTGTCTGTATCTATGATGCCAGTAGCGGTGCATTTGTTAAATCAGGGCAGATGAAAAAATTTGCACAAAGCAAAGAAAGCCATTGCGTTGGTTTTTGCGTTAAACAGGTTGAATACAATGCCCTCATCACGGTTTCTAAAAGAGATATGTATATCTTTAAAACAGAAATATGTTGTCGTAAAAGCTTGGCTAACTTAAGAAATGATGTCAATGGAGAACCATATATCGGTCATTCGTTCTTTTTACAACAAAGTGGAAACATCAATATTCCCAGACCTCAGATTGATATCCCAAATGTCTATAATTTAAATCCTGGTATCGCTGATACTCTTCAATACAATATCTTCGACAATTATTCTGATTCAATTAGTATTACAAGAGTAACGCCTTATAATGGTGCTACTGCCGCAAACAATTACCCTGATTGTGGCACAAGTTTTTATCTTCAGAACGTAGTGCAATCTGATTATGAAAGCGGCTACAACGCACAATTACCCTTTGGCAGCAATGGCACTTTCAGCATTAACAAAAATGCTTCTAATATCATTTTAAAATCGCCTGCCAAAGGTGAGTTTGTTACGGCCATGCGCCTCAAATTTTTTAAAAATGGTAAGTTATACCATGAAACCATTAGAGAAATTCATGTTGTAGTTTCTGATTATGTGCTTAATAATTCAAACCAGGCTACTCTTTCTGCCAAAACCATTGCACTACCCCTTGCACAGTTAAACTGGAGTATTTGCACCCAAGGTTTGAAAGGACTTAAATTAGAAAGAAGCGACTCTGTCAATACAAATTTTAAAGAAATAGCAAGCTTAAGTTTGTCTACCTTTAAATTAGACGATTATGATGTCAACTTTGGCAAAGTGTATTTTTACCGACTGAAAATGTTTAAAGTCAATGATAGTTTTTATAGCAACGAAGTAAAAGTGACTTTCTTCAAACAATCTATTCAGGATACATGGAATTCTTATCTGACAATTACACCAAATCCTTTTGATAACCACTTATCTATTAGTTCGCCAATGGCCTTTCAACACATAGAAATCATTTCCTATACCGGTCAGTCGATTTTATCTGAAGATCTGGAAAATGATACCACTATGTATAACTTAAACACTGTAAATCTTCCAAGCGGACTGTATACCATCGAATGTAGCAATTCAAACGGTGTAAATTTCCGTCAGAAAATCATCAAAAATTAAAGCATTTTCGATTTAATCTTTACTCTGTGCTCTTTGCCCCAACTGGCAATTTCGGCAATAACTTTGTGCAGTGTTTTGCCGTATTCGCTAATTTCGTATTCCACTGACACTGGTTTGGTATCATACACTGTACGTGTCACAAGATGATTAATTTCAAGATCTCTAAGCTCCTTCGATAACATCTTGGCCGTAATGCCATCCAGATCTCTCTGAAGCTCCTTAAATCGCTTCTTGCCAAAACTAAGTGAACCTATAATAGGTATCTTCCATTTACCGTTTAAGATGTCCATGGTGTCTCGAACTGATAACAGAAAATTGTTACATGCCGGCGCTGAGGCCATTCCTTTTTTACTTGTTGTCATGATAGTATCTTTTTGTATACCGATATACTTTGGTAAACCGATTACAAATATATACCGAATATCTTTAAGTTTGCAATATTAATTTAATATCGATATGAAAAAAGTATTATGGATTTTACAAGTTGTTCTGGCTGCTATGTTTTTAATGGCCGGAACATTTAAAGCTTTCACACCTATTCCTGAACTGGCTGTTAAAATGCCTTGGGTGAATGATTTTTCTGAAGGAATGGTGAGATTTATAGGTGTATCGCAACTGCTTGGCGGACTGGGATTACTATTGCCTTCAGTGCTCAGAATTAAACCTATCTTGAGTGTCGTAGCAGGTTTTGCTCTTGCTCTTGTCATGATTTTTGCCGCAGTCTACCATATCAGCAAAGGTGAATTCTCTGCATTGCCTACCAATTTTATACTTGGTGGACTGGCAGCGTATGTTGCTTGGGCCAGATGGCGCAAATTTCCTATCGAAGCGCGTTAATTTTTTTGGAATAATTGTAAAAGGCGAAACTTTTGTTTCGCCTTTTTTTGTGCACTTTGTTTTTTTACTCTTTGTTTCTGCTATTTTTGAAACATAGTATGCAGGAAAAAGTACTTAAACATAACGAAACCTTTATTGCTCTCACCGCTTTATGGGCTTTTGTTGAGTCGGGACTAGGTGGCTTTATGCATGCCCTGCACCTTCCCTTTACTGGTATTTTTCTTGGTGGTTTCTCGGTTGTTATCATCAGTCTCATCGCCCACTTCGAACCAAAACCTTACCAGAAAATTATTAAAGCAACCTTAATCGTTATGGCCGTTAAGGCATCAGTCAACCCAATGACCCCGCCAACTGCCTATATCGCAGTGGGTTTTCAGGGTTTAATTGGCGCTCTTTTATACAGCATCAATCATCGAAGTGCTGTCATCAGTATGCTGTTTGCTATCCTCGCCATCCTTGAATCTGCATTTCAGAAATTATTAGTACTCACCATCATCTTTGGCACTGCCTGGTACAAAGCCATTGATAAATTTTTCGAAAGTATCCTCAAATCGCTTTCTATTGATTCTGATGCTTCTTATGCCTTCAGCATAGTTCTCATTTATCTGCTGATCTATGGCATTTGGGCCATTCTACTCGGCTGGTGGATCCATAAAATTCCGCAACAAATCGAGAGTCGCGCGCACTTATACCGACAATTGGTTCCCATTACTCCAGAACTAAATACCAAAAAAAAACGCAAAAAACCCCTGTTGGTAATTATCACCCTGCTAATCTTACTCATGGCGTATTTTATGCCAGATAAGAAAGGCGGCCTGGTAGCGCTTACTCTGGTGATCCGCACCTCTGCTATTGTGCTGCTCTGGATTCTTCTCATCGCACCATTTTGGAAAGCCTTCGTGCTTAAAAAAATCCAGAACAGAAAAGATGAAGAAACACCTCTAGTTATGGCGCGAATGCCTTATCTGTCTGAACGTATTAAACCGCTTTTAAACGAGGTCAAACTCCAGCACAAAGGAATTAGAAAATGGAAAGAATTTCTACTCGGACTTATTGTAATCAGTCTGCATTATGACAGTAGCGACAAGTGAGATATGGCTCTTTACCGGACCGATTCACAGCGGCAAAACGAGCAGTTTGATGACGGCATTTCAACAACGCCAGGATGTCGCTGGTTTCCTCTGCCCTGATCGCAATGATCGCAGATTTTTATACGATTTATCCAATCACACTGAATACCCTTTTCAAATCGATGCCATATCTTCTACTGAAGATGTTGTGATTGGCAAATACATCTTCTCGGCAGATGGCTTCAAAAAAGCTCATGCCATTTTAGAAAAAGCTCCTGAGCCTTCTGTGAACTATTTTATCGTCGATGAAATCGGTCGTCTGGAACTTAATGGTCGCGGACTGGAACCTGCTTTTTCCCAATGTCTTCAACGTTTAAACGCCTGCACTATTATTTTGGTTGTGCGCGATTACCTATTGCAAGATGTAATAGAACACTACAATCTACAAGGTGCTAAAATTGTAAGCGCCGATGAACTTCAAAACCTGTTTAGCCATGAATGATTTAGCTGGGATTGTTTTGGCTGGAGGCGCTTCTTCGCGCATGCAAAGCGATAAAGCTTTATTGGTCTACTACAACAAACCTCAATATCTGCATGTTTCTGATTTACTTCAATCACATACAAAGCAGGTCTTGGTATCTTGCAAAAAACAACAGAATCTGGCAGGTAATTGTCTCTATGATTTGGAAGAATTCGATCAGGTTGGACCAGCAGCGGCGTGGCTTTCAGCCTTCTCGACGCTGAAACAAGGTTTTGTAATTATGGGCATCGACTACCCACTGTTTGATGCTAATGAGTTGCAAAACCTAATGGTATCAAGAGATCCAAATGCCGATGCCTCTGTTATGTTTAACGAAGCTACAGGCTACTTCGAACCAATGTTGGGCATTTACGAATTATCTTTTTTCGATCACCTTAAAGCACATTTAAACGCACCCAATATCTCTATTCAAAATATTCTCAGACAATGCACTGTTAAGCAAGTTAACCCTTTGAATCCTCAAGCTATTATTAGTGTTGACGACCCTGAGCACTTTAAACAAATTAAACAAACTATCCATGACAATTGAGTCGATAAAACAATTATCCATTATAAAATTCGCTAATGGTCATTTAAACCAGGCAGAAGATATTCTTGCTATTGAAGAACCCCTCGAAATTGCTTTAATACAAGAAGGCGCTATGCCCTTTAAAAAGCCGGTTTCTATCACCATGCGTACCCCTGGAAAAGACATAGAATTGGCAACAGGATTCCTTTTTACCGAGGGCATCATTCAAGATCCTGCTCACATTCTTAAAGTGGAGCAGTTGCAAGAGAATGAGGTGCTTGTACACCTCGACCCCAAACTCAACATAGATTTAAGTCGCCTCGACAGACACTTCTACACCAATAGCAGTTGCGGTGTATGCGGGAAATCGAGTGTCGATCAACTGCGCAGTGTTCGTCCGGCCCACCTCAGCAAAAGTACTATTCAAATAGAGGCGGAAGTATTGTTTGGATTAAATCAACAGGTGCGCAATGCCCAATCGGTTTTCGAACGTACTGGTGGCATTCATGCCTCTGCCTTGTTTGACAGCACTGGCAAATTAAGTGGTATTTTCGAAGATGTCGGCAGACACAATGCATTAGACAAACTTATCGGTCATGCTATTCAAAATCTGCAATATCCCTTAAATAATTACTTACTTTTTTTGAGTGGCAGAGCCAGTTTCGAACTGATTCAAAAAGCGGCAATGGCAGGCATTCCGGTGGTGTGTGCCCTGGGTGCACCATCGTCGATGGCAGTTGAGCTTGCCACAGAGTTTAATATTACCTTGATTGGATTCCTGAAAAATGACACATTCAATATTTATTCAGTGCCTGAAAGAATAGTAAGCAATTAATGTTTTTTGTATATTTGTTTGTTCAATTATGAAAATCAGAATAAAAGGCAATTCCGTCAGATACAGATTAACCCGCTCTGAAGTCGAGAGATTCAGTAAAGACGGCTATCTGGAAGAAAAGACAGAATTTCCTGGTGGTGTATTTACCTATGCGCTTAAAGCTCAATCCGGCATTCAGCATCTGGATACAGATATGAGTAACAATACCATTACCATTTTCTTTCCTGATGAAGAGAAAGTTCAATGGTACCACTCTGAACAGGTAGGTTACAAAGCTTCTAAACCTTTAGAGAATGGCAAATCCATCAATATACTAATTGAAAAAGATTTTGCTTGTCTGGATCATGTTGATGAAGATCAGTCGGATAATTATCCTAACCCTAATAAAACCTGCTAATGGACCAGGAAACTAAAACACCACAACACGAACATGCAGAAAATCCGGAGACCTTTACCGGATTAAAACTGACCTTGCCTAAAGA
>JAIXYV010000013.1 GCA_027490055.1 Bacteroidota bacterium
ACCTCTTTCAACATGTCAATTGATGAAAGCAATACTGAAAAAGGCATGCAGATAGACATACTGCCAAATCCTGGCGTTCAAAGTGCCAATATCAGTATCGAAACTGTCAACACTTTGCCATATCAGGTACAGGTATTTGACCCAACAGGAAAACTAATTTTCAGTAAAGATGGCAGCTTGCAGAACGAACAGTTCAGCGTCAGCAATCTCGCAGCTGGTTTGTATTCTGTGACACTGACACAAGGCGATCAGATAATGACCAGAAAATTTGTTGTACAATAAACAGACATTACTTTTAACAAACTTTTTACCAATCAATTTGTTTTAAACAGCATGAGTATCTTTTGGAACATAATGATTGTTCTTGGCGGGTTCGTTTTCATGGAGGCTACCGCCTGGTTTACACACAAGTATATTATGCATGGTTTTATGTGGAACTGGCATAAAAGTCACCACGAACCACGCAAGGGCCGTTTTGAAAAAAACGACTTATTTGGAATTGTCTTCGCTTTTGTCTCTGCTGGATTAATCATCACAGGCACTTTGGATGGCAGTCCCGATTGGAAGTTTTATCTGGGACTGGGTATCTTCTTTTACGGTGTAGCGTATTTCCTGGTGCACGATGTTTTTGTACATCAGAGAATGCCATGGTTAAAGAACACCGATAGCACGTATTTCAAAGCCATGCGCTTTGCTCATAAAATCCACCACAAAGTGAGTTCAAAACACGGTGCAGAAGCTTTTGGCTTTTTGTACGTCAGTAAAAAATATTTAGACAAATACCGTCAGAAATAATCCATGAAAAAAAGAATTGTAGTTATAGGCAGTGGATTTGCTGGCCTCACGGCTGCTTCATACCTGGCGAAAGCTGGCCATGATGTCACCCTATTAGAAAAAAATAAACAAACTGGTGGTCGTGCCGCCGTTTGGCAAGACCAAGGTTTTACCTTCGATATGGGTCCGAGCTGGTACTGGATGCCCGAAGTGTTCGAAGAATTTTTTGCCGATTTCGGTCAGAAAGTCTCCGACCATTACGAGTTAAAACGCCTCGACCCAGGATACAAAATCGAATTTAAAAACGATCAGTCAATCATCGTTCCTGCTCAGTTAGACGCCCTTAAAAAAGCCTTCGAAGAACGAGAAAAAGGCAGTGGAGCGCGACTGGAAGCTTTCCTTAAAGATGCAGAATATAAATACCACACAGCAATGGCAGATTATGTCAGCAGACTCTCTGATTCTTTTACAGAATTCTTAGAGCCAAAACTGATGATTAAAGCCCTGCAGTTAAATTTATTCTCTTCGTTAAGAAAGGCCGTAAGAAAAGAATTTAAAGATCCTCTGTTAGTTAGTCTGTTAGAATTCCCTGTTCTCTTTCTTGGTTCTACGCCTGATAAAACACCAGCCTTATACAGCATGATGAACTATGCCGATCTGGTGAAAGGCACCTGGTACCCGATGGGAGGCATGTACGAAATTGTCAAAGGATTTACTAAAGTAGCTGAAAGAGCTGGTGTAAAGATATTGTGCGATCACGAAGTGACTGCCATTAACACCAAAGACAATTTAATTGTATCCGTTAGCACTAAACACGGTGTTATTGAAACTGATGCCGTTATTTCTGGCGCCGACTACAGACATACCGAACAGGTATTGCTCAACAAAGAGGCTCGTGTTTACAGCAATGAGTACTGGGAAAAACGCACCATGTCTCCAAGTGCTTTGTTGTATTATGTTGGATTGAATAAAAAAGTAGATGGCTTACTGCATCACACCTTGTTCTTCGACGAAGACTTTGAAGACCATGCCAAAGAGATATACGAAAATCCGCGCTGGCCAAAACGTCCTTTGTTTTATATGTCTGCAGCCTCTAAAACCGATCCAAGTGTGGCTCCAGAAGGTTCAGAAAATCTCGTATTCCTGATTCCATTGGCGCCGGGACTGACAGATAGCGACGAAGAGAGAGAAAAGTACTTTAACATAATGTTCGACCGTTTGGAAAAACGCTTAGGTCAGACTCTCAGAGATAGTATAGTCGTGAAACGCTCTTATGCAATGCGCGATTTCGAAAGCGATTACCATTCATTTAAAGGCAATGCTTACGGACTGGCTAACACGTTAATGCAGACCGCTTTCCTGAAACCTAAAATAAAAAGCAGTAAAATAAAAAATTTACTATACACCGGACAGTTAACAGTACCAGGGCCTGGCGTACCTCCTGCCATCATCAGTGGAAGAATTGCTGCCAACGAACTCGATAAACTGATTAAAAAAGGTTATCTTTAAAAACTTAAAAAAAATAGCATTAAAACTTTTTTAAAGTTGAAGTGTTTACAAAAGAGACTATGTTTGAATTATACGAAAAGACCTCAGAGAGTTGCAGTAAGATAACCACTAACACTTACAGCACGTCGTTTTCTCTTGGCATCCGCATGATCGCCAAAGATTACCGCTGGGCCATTTATGGTATTTACGGATTTGTAAGATTGGCAGACGAAATCGTTGACACTTTTGACAGAAACGATAAGGCCGAGCTTTTGGAGAAATTTAAAAGAGATACTTACGAAGCGATAGAAAAAGGCATCAGCCTGAATCCTATTCTGCAGTCATTTCAAAAAGTTGTTAGACAATACCAGATTGGAAAAGATTTAATAGAGCCTTTTTTCAATAGCATGGAAGCTGATCTTAGCAAAACGGCTTACAACGAATCTCAATACGGTGAATACATTTACGGCAGTGCCGAGGTTGTTGGTCTAATGTGCCTAAAAGTTTTCTGCGATGGCAGCGACGAGGCCTGTAATAAATTAAGAGCTCCTGCACGCTCTCTTGGTGCGGCTTTCCAGAAAGTCAATTTCTTAAGAGACATGAAAAGCGATGTGGAAGACAGAGGTAGAGTTTACTTTCCTCAGTTAGATCTTTCTCAGTTTAACGAAGACATCAAACAAGCCATTATTGACGATGTAAAAAACGACTTCAAATCAGCATATGACGGCATTAAACAATTGCCGATGAGTTGCAGATTTGGTGTATACACCAGCTACATCTATTACCTGAAATTGCTGGAAAAAATCGAAAGAAAAAATGCCAAAGAAATTCTTGAAAAAAGAATCAGAGTAGCCAATTCTGAAAAGATGGCATTACTGGCAAAGTCCTTCTTCAGATTTAAATTCAATGCGCTTTAAGCTATTTTTCACGGCCTTCATTCTGATGTCTATGGCATCTGATACTACTCTGGAAACGGCAAGAGCGTATTATTTAAAAGGAGGCACTGACAGCAAATCTGCCGAATCGTTAAAAACACTTACTACCGGAAAGACAGAAGCTATCTACAAAGCCTACAACGGTGTTGCCTGGGGTTTCTTAGCTAAACACAACAGCAACCCTGTAAACAAACTCTCTTATGTCAAAAAATCATTAAGTCTGCTAAATGATGCTGTCCTTGCTGATGCTATAAATGTAGAAGTAAGGTTCCTCAGATTTTCTGTGGAAGAGAATATCCCTTCCATTGTATCTTTTACAAGTCATGTTAGCGGCGATAAGGCGATGATTCTAAACAATCTTCTTCCCTCTCATGCATTTTACAAAACCATGAAAGCCTACTTGCAACAGTCGAAGAGTCTGACTGAAGCAGAAAAAAAATCCATTAAATAATTATTCCCAAGGATTAGAGCCATCTGTTGTGATGTTGGCTCCGGTATCATTTAACCAGTCGTCGTCAGGTGGTGGGGTATCGCGATTAATAACCGTTTTACCTAACTCATACATGTCCAGCTTCGACGATCCTGCGTCATCTCCATCGGTATTGATTTTACTTGAATAGGTTACCACGTTAGAGTAATTCTCATCGTTACCACCCATATAACCTTCCTCATCCCAGTTTTCGAATTTGGCAAGGTGAGAGATATAGCGAACTTTTGCTTCGCCGGTCGGACCGTTTCTATGTTTCGCAATGATAACTTCGCCCTGATTCGGATCGCCATCAAAGCCTCCGCCTTCTCCCAGTTTATAGTATTCCGGACGCCAGATGAAACCTACCATATCCGCGTCTTGCTCGATACTACCAGATTCCCTCAAGTCACTTAACTGTGGCTTCTTATCACCACCCCTCTTCTCAACATCACGACTCAACTGAGCCAGTGCAATGATGGGAATGTTAAGTTCTTTCGCAAGACCTTTTAAGGATCTTGAGATATAACCAATTTCCTGCTCACGGTTACCATTCTTGTTGCCGGTATCATCACCACGCATCAACTGCAGGTAATCTATCACAATCATTTCGATGTTGTGCTTACTGTGCAAACGACGGCACTTAGCCTTTAGTTCGAATACAGGCAAAGATGGGGTATCATCAATAAATATTTTTGCCTTAGCCAGTTTCTGAATTTTAGAGTGAAGCTGTGCCCACTCGTGTTCTTCGAGCTGACCTTTTTTAAGTTTTTCTGAAGACAATCCACTTTCAGAAGCAATCAACCTTGTTACCAGCTGAGTGGCGCTCATCTCCAAAGAGAAGATAGCTACAGGTTTCTGAAAATCGACAGCCGCATTTCTAAGCATTGTTAAAGCCAAAGCTGTTTTACCCATACCCGGACGGGCAGCAAGGATAATCAAATCCGACTTCTGCCAGCCTGCTGTAATAAAATCGAGGTTGCGTATACCTGAAGGCACACCCGTTAAACCATCTTTCTTTGCAACGTTGGCTTCAATTAAACTGATGGCTTCGTTAATGATATTAGAAATCTCTTTGTAAGAGCGTTTCATTCCATCATTCTTAACTTCATAAAGATCTTTCTCTGTCGCATCCAGCAATTTGAATGCATCTGCACCATCGTCGTAAGAATCTGAAATGGTTTTACCGGAAATACGAATTAATTCGCGCTGAATAAACTTCTGTATGACAATGTGCGCATGGTACTGCAGATTGGCTGCAGACGACACTTTACTGGTAAGTTTAGCTATAAAATACGGACCACCAACGATATCCAGGTAGCCTTTGGTTTTTAATTTTTCGGTCACCGTCAAAATGTCTACCGGCTGATTCTCGTTGTATAAATCGAGCATACATTCGTAAACATACTGGTGATTATCAAGATAGAAATGTTTGGCTTGTAAAGTCTCCATAGCATCCTTTAATGCTTCCTTTTCAAGCATGATGGCACCCAGGATTGCTTCTTCAAAGTCTGTGGCCTGCGGCGCCATTTTACCGCCCGCATCAAGTGTGGTGATATCTATTTTTCTGCTCTTCTTTACACTTGGTCTTTCTAACATGATGCGAAACTACTTTCTTTAAAAGGAATCTACAATTTATATTATGCAGATTATATTGTTTAAACATTGTTAATATCCTTTAGGGAAAAACTAAATTGGACAGTAGTCAATTAAAAAATAGGTTAGATTTGCCATAATGACTTCTGTTAGACGAAATGTCATGAAGCACATTAAAAAAACAGATTGGCATTATTATAGCAACAAATAAAAAACAATCACAATAAAACAAGAGAGCGGATAAATGCGTTAAACGTTTAAACGCCTCAACTAATAATCACAAATAATCCTTAACTTTGTTAAAGCAATAAAAATGGAAGCAAAATTTTCTCCGAGAGTCAAAGAAGTCATACAATTCAGTCGCGAAGAAGCGATTCGTCTTGGACATGATTACATCGGCACCGAACACCTTCTTTTAGGTATCATCCGCGAGGGTGAAGGCACTGCGCTTACTACCCTTAAAAATCTTGAGATAGATGTTATTCGTCTTAAGAAAACCATAGAAGATACTATTAAAGGTACCGCAACCGGTGTCAGCAATCTTGGCAATATCCCTCTCACCAAACAGGCAGAGAAGGCTTTAAAGATTACGTATCTGGAAGCTAAAATATTTAAAACCGAAACAATTGGCACCGAGCATTTGCTCTTGTCTATTTTAAGAGACGAAGACAATATCGCTTCTCAGGTGCTGGCTCAATACGGTATCAACTACGATTTTTTCAAGCAAACCTTGCTAGACGGCGGTAGTGGTTCTTACCGTCCGAAAGATACTCCCAGCAATGCGTTTGAAGACGAAGGTGGCGAAGCACCTGAGGACCGCAAAATAGAAGACATTAAAAAGAAGAATCCAAAATCCAATACCCCTGTTCTGGACAATTTCGGAAGAGATCTAACCAAACTGGGTGAAGAGGGTAAACTGGATCCAATCGTTGGTCGCGAAAAAGAAATAGAACGTGTGTCTCAAATTCTTTCTCGACGCAAGAAAAACAATCCAATCTTAATAGGTGAACCTGGTGTTGGTAAAACCGCCATTGCAGAAGGTTTAGCACTGCGCATCATCCAAAGAAAAGTATCAAGAGTATTGTTCAACAAACGTGTTGTTACTTTGGATCTGGCTTCTCTGGTTGCAGGCACCAAATACCGCGGTCAGTTCGAAGAAAGAATGAAAGCCATTATGTCTGAACTTGAAAAAGCCAATGATGTTATTTTGTTCATCGACGAGATCCATACCATAGTTGGTGCCGGTGGCGCAAGCGGAAGCTTAGATGCCAGCAATATGTTTAAACCTGCCCTGGCAAGAGGCGAGGTGCAATGTATTGGTGCCACCACATTAGATGAATACCGTCAGTTTATTGAGAAGGACGGCGCCCTTGAAAGACGTTTCCAGATGGTGATGATTGAACCGGCTTCTCCAGAAGAATCTATCGAGATTCTCAACAACATCAAAGAAAAATACGAAGACCACCATCACGTTACTTATACTTCTGAAGCTATTGAAGCTTGTGTGAAATTAAGTAACCGCTATATCACCGACAGAAATCTGCCAGATAAAGCCATTGATGTTCTGGATGAGGTAGGTGCCCGTGTGCACATCACCAATATCAATGTACCAGATGAAATAGTTGATCTTGAAGCGCAGATTGAAGCCATTAAACTTGAAAAAATCGCGGTAGTGAAAAGTCAGAAATACGAAGAAGCTGCGCGATTGAGAGATAAGGAGAAAAACCTGATCAATATGCTGGATGCTGCCAAACTGAAATGGGAAGAAGAAACTGTCAGCAACCGTTTTGTGGTAACAGAAGAAAATGTGGCTGAAGTAGTTGCCATGATGACAGGTATTCCGGTTAAACGTATCGGTCAGAGCGAAGGCAAAAAATTACTGACCATGGAGAGCGACCTCAAGCAGCGCGTTATCGGTCAGGATAAAGCTATTGAAAAGTTAGCTAAAGCGATTCAGAGAACCAGAGCGGGACTGAAAGATCCGAATAAACCAATTGGATCATTTATCTTCCTGGGACCAACAGGCGTGGGTAAAACCGAACTTGCTAAAGCCTTAAGCGAGTACATGTTCGACAACAACGATGCGCTTATAAGAATTGACATGAGTGAGTTCATGGAGAAATTTGCGGTAAGTCGTTTGGTTGGAGCGCCTCCAGGTTACGTTGGATACGAAGAAGGTGGATTGCTTACTGAAAAAGTAAGACGTAAACCATACGCCGTTGTTTTATTCGACGAGGTTGAAAAAGCCCACCCGGATGTTTTCAATATCATGTTACAGATTCTGGATGAAGGTCATATTACCGATAGCTTAGGCAGAAAGGTAGATTTCAGAAACACGGTCATTATCATGACATCCAATATTGGTTCTCGTCAGTTAAAAGATTTCGGTACTGGTGTTGGTTTTGCTACCAGCAATAAAATTTCCAATTCTGATTCTGAAAGCAAACAGGTTATCGAAAGTGCTTTGAAGAAATTCTTCTCACCTGAGTTCTTAAACAGAGTAGATGATGTTATTGTCTTCAACAGCTTAGAGAAGCCAGACATTATCAAAATTCTGGATATTCAGATTAAGAAAATGCTTAAGCGCATCGAAGATCTTGGCTACACTGTAAAGCTGAGTGACGAGGCGAAGGAGTTTATCGCCGACCATGGTTTCGACAGCAAGTTTGGCGCCCGTCCGCTATACAGAGCTATGCAGAAGTATCTCGAAGATCCACTGGCAGAAGAAATTCTGAAAGGAGAAATCATTGAGGGCACTTCAGTAACTGTAGAGCTAGACAAAGAAAATAACACTTTAAAAGTCATCAATGGCACGCCAAAGAAAGGCCGAAAGCCAAAGGTTGATAAGGGTGAATAATATTTATAAATTTTACAATTAAACCCGGTCTATCAGATCGGGTTTTTTTATTTATTTTGACATATAGACTTTATCTGATTCGATGCATTATTTTGACACATAGACTTTATCTAATTCGCCGCATTAACAAGTAGACATAGAACACATTAAGTTTACCTATCCAAATATGTTTCCGTTAGCCTCACTTTGTTCGGTGTTTATACTGCTATCAAGTTTTGTACTTTAACATATAGTATTCGTAGCTGATTCATGTTTGTGTTGGTTTTGTAAAACATCACATATAAATAATTAATTAAATTTTTTGTAGCCTTCGGACCAGCGGTCCAAGGTAAGGACATAGAACACATTAAGTACATAAATCCAAATATGTTTCCGTTAGCCTCACTTTGTTCGGTATTTATACTGCTATCAAGTTTTGTACTTTAACATATAGTATTCGTAGCTTATTCATGTTTGTGTTGGTTTTGTAAAACATCACATATAAATAATTAATTAAAATTTTTGTAGCCTTCGGACCAGCGGTCCATAGCCTGCCCCGTATAGAACTTTGTTCTTATACGGGGGTAAAAGGACATAGAACACATTAAGTAAACATATCCAAACATGTTTCCGTTAGCCTCACTTTGTTCGGTGTTTATACTGCTAACAAGTTTTGTACTTAACATATAGTATTCGTTGCTGATTCATGTTTGTGCTAGTTTTTATAATACATCAAGTTTATAACTTTTAATATATAGTAAAGCTCCTGAGAACTCTCTTCTTTTTAGTTGATTTGTTTCTTGACAAATTTTATCAGCCCACTAGTGCCAATTCCCTAACAATATTGAATTATAATTTTTAGAAATTGTATTATTTCTTACAGAATGGGGCCAAACGAAATAAATTATGTCGCAATTTTGAGTATGACAACCAAAGAAGGACTTGACAAGCTAACTTATCAAATTATTGGAGCAGCCATTGAAGTTCATAAAATCCTGGGAGCTGGCCTGAATGAAAGCATCTATCATAAATTTTTGATCTTAGAATTCCATAAACGGGGGATTCAAATTGAATCAGAAAAACCAATCTATATCGAAGCTTATGAAAGACAAAACAAGATTGATTTTAAGGCAGATTTTATTGTTGAAAATTCGATCATCGTGGAGATTAAATCAGTTGAATATTTTACCCAGCTTCATGAAGCACAAATACTGAATTACATGAAATTGCTAAAATTACCAAAAGGTATTTTGATCAATTTCAGATGTGCGAATATTTTCTATAGTGGTCAAAAGACATTCGTTAATGAACATTACGCCTTGCTACCACAATCTGAATACAATAAACACCACAAATTATAGCAGTAAAATATCTAAACCATTTTTTACGAGGGCTTTGGAAATCACCTGTATACTTTATGTTAAAAAAGGAAACATACAAATAACCAAAAATGTCCGAACAAAGTGAGGCGAACAAATTCATCAAAGAAACACGAGCTTATTGTGCTCTATATCCTTACCCCAGCAAAAGAGCATAGCACTATGCAGGGCAGGCTTGGACCGCGGGTCCGAAGACTACAATTATAGAGTCAAATAATTGTATTGTGTCGCAATAAACAAGCAATATCAATTTCCTATAAATCCCATACTTAGGAAAACACCTGTATACTTTATGTTAAAAAAGAAAACATTCAAATAACCGAAGATGTCCGAACAAAGTGAGGCGAACAAATTCATCAAGGAAACACGAGCTTATTGTGTTCTATGTCTACTCACTATATGGTCGATTAGGTAATTTCTATGTGTCAAAAATGCCCCTTAATCCAATTATAATCAATTATTCTGTGCTCCCGCATTCACCCATTTAACAATGGCATTGAGATCGCAGTCAGAAAGTTTGGAAGCACTTTTAGGCATTTGAGAAAAACCAGAAGTGTGCTGGATAGAACCAAGGAAACGACCAGTCGCTAAACTGGTTTTGATGCCAGCATAAGTGCTTAAATCGTGGTTGCCACCAGCGTTACCTGTATTGTGACATCCCACACACCATTTATCCATTAACGGCTTTACACGCGCTGCAAAAGTGTAAACAGATGTGTCGCAGGTATTGCAATTAGAACTGTTAGGCGCTCCGCTTTTGATCCAGTTCTTGATGATGGTTTTTTCGAGCTTGGTGAGCTGAGTATGGGATGACGGTGGCATAGAACCAGAAGATATTTCTGTATAGGCTTCACTGCTAAAGGGTTTCCCAGCCTCTACTTCTTTCATGATACCATCGTAATTGGTAAAATCAAGTTTCTCTTTAAAATCAATTGGATTATGACAACCGGCATTGGCACATTTACTGACAAAGATCGGCAGTACATCCTGCTGAAAACAAACATTGGGTGTGGCGACATCGTAGGTGCAGGAAGACATATAGATGGCTGAGCCTAATAACAGCGACAACACTATGGTATAATACCTTGCAGTTTGATTACTTTTCATCGTTTTATACCATGCAAATTGTATTCCAAATACCTTATGTTTCAAACAATAAAAAAACCCGGAGAACTGGTCCTCCGGGTTGACTATTTTTATTAGCGCTTATTAGCGACTTAAGTACATGCTTTTCTTGCTGTAAATTTCTCTGAATTCAGGATCTTTGGTGTCTTTCACAAACAAGATGGCCTCGCCTGTGCTCTTCATCTCTGGTCCGAGTTCTCTGTTGACATTCGGGAACTTATTGAATGAGAAGACTGGTATTTTAATTGCAAAGCCTTTCAATTTTCTTTCGATGGTAAAGTCTTTCAACTTATTGACGCCTAACATCACTTTAGTGGCGATGTTGATGTATGGCACATCGTAAGCTTTACAGATAAATGGCACTGTTCTACTCGCTCTTGGATTCGCTTCGATCACATATACCTCTTCATTCTTGATGGCAAACTGTATATTTAACAAACCTCTGATGCCCATAGAGAAGGCTAGTTGCTTGCTGTACTCTTCCATTTTGTCCATCACATTCTGACTTAAACTAAATGGTGGTAAAACTGCACTACTGTCGCCACTGTGAATACCAGCAGGCTCGATATGCTCCATCATTCCTATCACGTGATAATCTTCGCCATCGCAAATCACATCACACTCAGCCTCTTCAGCTCTGTCAAGGAAATGGTCGATTAACACCCTGTTACCCGGCAAATCGCCCAACAAGCCAATTACTGCAGCTTCCAGATCCTCGTCGTTGATGACAATCTTCATACCTTGTCCGCCCAATACATAACTCGGACGAACCAATACCGGGTATCCAACTTCGTGAGCAATCTTAACCGCTTCGTCTGCTGTTTCAGCAACACCATATTTAGGATATGGAATATCCAGTTTCTTTAACAAATCCGAGAACAAACCACGGTCTTCGCTCATATCCATGTTCGGGAATGAAGTACCGATGATTTTGATACCGCGTTCGTGTAATTTTTCGGCGAGTTTCAGGGCAGTCTGACCGCCTAACTGAACGATAACACCCTCAGGCTTCTCTAACTCTATAATCTCCCATAAATGCTCCCAGTATACCGGCTCGAAGTATAACTTGTTAGCCATATCGAAATCGGTACTCACCGTCTCAGGATTACAGTTCACCATGATGGCTTCGTAACCTGATTCTTTGGCAGCTAATAAGCCGTGTACACAACTGTAATCGAATTCGATACCTTGTCCGATACGGTTAGGACCGCTACCCAATACGATTACTTTTTTCTTGTCTGAAACAACACTCTCGTTCTCGCCTTCGAAACACGAGTAGAAGTAGTTAGTTGGTGAAGGGAATTCAGCCGCACAGGTGTCTACCATTTTATAGGTACGGGTGATGCCCATTTTCTTACGCTTCTCGTATACATCGTCTTCTGTACAATTCTTAATCAGATAAGCAATCTGATAATCAGAGTAACCTTTCTGTTTCGCTTTGCGAATCAGATCCTCAGGCAATGTATCCAGTGTATGACGTTTTATTTCTTTTTCGGTATTAACCAAATCCAGTATCTGCTCCAGATACCAGCGGTCGATACGCGTTAATTTCTGAATGGTTGTTAGTGGCACACCCAGTTCAACCGCATCTTTTAAGTGGAACAATCTATCCCAGCTCGGATTTTCCAAACTGTGCACGATTTCCTCCAGATTGCGAGAACCTGTTCCATCAGCACCAAGTCCGAATTTACGAATCTCTAGCGACTGACAAGCCTTTTGCAAAGCTTCCTGGAAACTTCTGCCGATAGCCATTACCTCTCCTACTGCCTTCATCTGCAAGCCAAGGTATTTGTTAGCGCCTTTGAACTTATCGAAGTTCCAACGCGGAATCTTGATGATCACATAATCGATGGCTGGCTCGAAGTAAGCTGAAGTAGTTTTAGTTACCGGATTCTTTAATTCATCTAAGTTATAACCAATGGCCAGTTTAGCCGCAATCTTAGCGATTGGGTAACCTGTAGCTTTAGATGCCAGCGCTGATGAACGAGATACACGCGGATTGATTTCAATCGCGATGATTTCTTCGTTTTCAGGATTCACGGCAAACTGCACGTTACAACCACCAGAGAAATTACCGATACTGCGCATCATTCTGAATGACAGATCGCGCATCTCCTGGAAACACGTATCACTAAGGGTCATTGCCGGAGCGATCGTGATGCTATCGCCTGTATGCACACCCATTGGATCGAGGTTTTCAATGGTACAGATAACCGCAATATTATTGTTGTTATCGCGGAGTACTTCTAATTCGTATTCTTTCCATCCCAATACAGCCTGTTCTACCAACACTTCGTGTGTAGGAGAAGCCTCTAAACCTATGCGAAGGGCTTCGTCTAAATCAGCTTTGGTTTTCACAAATCCTCCACCTGTACCACCTAAGGTAAATGAAGGACGAATAACCAGAGGGTAACCGATTTCCTGAGCGATTTCTTTTCCTTCCAAGAAAGAATTCGCGGTACGACTCTTGGCCACACCCACGCCGATATCAATCATTAACTGACGGAATAATTCTCTGTTTTCTGTTTTCTGAATAGCCGCAGTATCAACACCAATGATGCGTACATTGTACTTTTCCCAGATACCGAGATCTTCGGCTTCAATTGCCAGATTCAAAGCGGTTTGTCCGCCCATGGTTGGCAATACAGCATCAATCTGACGCTCCTGTAAAATCTTCTCGATAGATTGAACTGTCAGAGGCCACAAATAGACGTGGTCTGCAGTCACATTATCGGTCATGATAGTGGCAGGATTGCTGTTAATAAGTGATACTTCGATCCCTTCTTCGCGAAGAGAACGGGCAGCCTGACTGCCAGAATAATCGAATTCGCAGGCTTGTCCAATAATGATGGGGCCGCTACCGATGATTAAAACTGATTTGATGGAAGGATCTTTTGGCATAGAATAAAATCCCGCAAAATTAGGATATTACCCTTGTATTTTTATGGTATGTGGATAAATGAAATCAATAAAATTTCTGCTATGGTTACTATCTAAAGTTTTGCTAGTCTGCCACTAATACTTACACATTTTGCCGTCGAGCCATAAATGTGAATAATAAAAAAAGTGCCACTTTGTGGGTGGCACTTTTACAGTATTATAAACTAAAATTAGTTATTAGCAGTTGCTTCAGCGTATGCCTCAATTGGCAAACAAGAACAAATCAAGTTTCTGTCTCCATGTGTATTGTTTACTCTCGCAACACTTGGCCAGAATTTCTTAGCCACTACAAACGGCAGTGGGAAAGCTGCTTTGTCTCTTGAGTATTTATGGTTCCAGTTGTCTGAACTGATTTCCATCGCTGTGTGAGGTGCATTCTTCAATACGTTGTCTTCTCTGTCTACCACACCGTTTTCAATCTCTGCAACTTCAGCTCTGATCGCCAATAAAGTATCGCAGAATCTGTCTAACTCGTTGATGCTTTCGCTTTCTGTTGGCTCGATCATCAAAGTACCTGCAACAGGGAATGACAAAGTTGGTGCGTGATAACCATAGTCCATCATACGTTTTGCCAAGTCCTCAGCTTCGATACCGGCAGTTTGTTTCAATGAACGGGTATCTAAAATCATCTCGTGAGCACAGAAACCATTCTCGCCTGTAAACAGGATTGGGAAATCTTTCTCTAAACGCGACTTGATATAGTTAGCATTTAAGATTGCAGCTTCTGTTGCTTTTCTTAATCCAACGCCACCCATTAATTTGATGTAGACATAAGAGATTAACAAAATACTTGCACTGCCATAAGGCGCAGCTGAAATCGCATGAATCGCTTTGTCGCCACCAGTTTTAATCACTGGGTGACCAGGCAGGTATGGCACTAAGTGTTTGGCAACACCGATTGGACCCATGCCAGGACCGCCACCACCGTGTGGAATACAGAATGTTTTATGTAAGTTAAGGTGACACACGTCGGCGCCAATTAAACCCGGACTGGTTAAACCAACCTGAGCGTTCATGTTCGCACCGTCCATGTATACCTGTCCGCCATGCTGGTGAACGATATCAGTGATTTCTTTAATACCTGACTCATACACACCATATGTAGATGGGTAAGTTACCATAAACACCGCTAAGTCGTTTGCATGCTGAGCAGCTTTAACTTTTAAATCCTCGATGTCGATATTACCGTTTTGCAGGTTTTTAACAATAACGATTTTCATACCAGCCATCGCCGCACTGGCAGGATTAGTACCGTGTGCAGATTCTGGAATCAAAGCGATGTTTCTGTGAGACTGTCCGATGTCATTTAAGTATGCTCTGATAACCATCAAACCAGCATACTCACCCTGAGCCCCCGCGTTTGGCTGTAAGCTCATGCCATCAAAACCTGTGATCTCCATCAAGTCTTTAGATAACTCGTCGATGATGGCTTTGTAACCTGTTGCCTGATCTACCGGAACAAATGGGTGAATCTGGTTGAATTCAGGCCATGTTACCGGAATCATTTCAGTTGTAGCGTTAAGCTTCATGGTACAAGATCCCAAAGAGATCATGCTATGGCAAAGCGATAAATCTTTGCTCTCCAGTTGCTTAATATATCTTAACATTTCATGCTCACTGTGGTAGTTGTGGAACACAGGGTGAGACATGAAGTTACTTGTTCTTACGAATTGAGAAGGCCAGGTAAGTTCTTGTGCATTGGCTAAACTTGCAACAGAAGAAGCCTCCATTGAAGCACCAGCTACTTTAGCGAATACCGCTACGATATCAGCGATATCAGACACTTCGCAGGTTTCGTCGATAGAGATACCGATATTGCCATTGTCAAAATATCTGAAATTGATACCTGCAGCTTCTGAAGCTGTTTTGATAGCGGCAGCATGACCGTTACCATTGATTAAGAGAGTATCAAAATAGTTAGCGTTAAGCTGATTGAAACCGATTTGTTTTAAAGCCGCTTCAAGGGTTTTAGCTAAACCGTGAGTTTTAGCAGCGATGGCTTTAACACCTTCCGGACCGTGGTAAGTTCCGAACATACCAGCCATGATAGACAACAATACCTGAGCAGTACAGATATTAGAAGTAGCATTCTGACGACGGATGTGTTGCTCTCTGGTTTGAAGCGCCATACGAAGCGCTCTGTTGCCGTGTCTGTCGATACTAACACCGATGATACGACCAGGAATCTGGCGTTTGTAATCGTCTTTAGTAGCGAAGAAACCAGCATGCGGACCGCCATAACCTAGCGGCACACCAAAACGTTGTGAAGTACCTACAACACAATCAGCACCCCATTCACCCGGAGGAGTTAAGAGTGATAATGCCAAAAGATCAGAACCTGCGCATACCAAAGCACCAACAGCGTGGGCTTTTTCTGTAAAGTTTTTATAATCTTCTATGCTACCTTCGTTGTTAGGGTATTGGATATAAGCACCGAATACATCATCGGTAAATTCGAATGTTTTGTAATCGCCCATTACCAACTCAATGCCCATTGGCACAGAACGGGTAATTAAGATATCGATGGTTTGAGGGAAAGTGCTGTTGTCTACAAAGAATTTAGTAGCATGATCGCTTTTGTGTAAGCTTCTGAACATGGCCATAGCCTCTGCAGCAGCAGTACCTTCGTCCAATAAACTTGCATTGGCAATTGGCAAACCAGTCAGGTCGATGACCATGGTCTGGTAATTCAACAAAGCTTCTAAACGACCTTGAGCAATCTCAGCCTGGTAAGGCGTATACTGAGTATACCATCCTGGATTCTCCATGATGTTTCTAAGGATTACACCTGGGGTGTGGCAATTGTAATAACCCATACCGATGTAGCTCTTGTAAATCTTATTTTGTGAAGCCACAACTTTAAGATCCTTTAACAATTGCTGTTCAGACGTACCACCACTTACCTGCAGTTCACCCTTCATGCGGATGCCCTGTGGGACTGTTTTGTTAATCAATTCCTCTACTGATCCGACACCAATAACTTTAAGCATTTTATTGATATCATCCTGAGCAACTGGACCGTTATGACGGTTAACGAAATGGTCGGTCTGACCGGTATGTAATTTCATTGAGAATAGGTTGTTTAAAATGTGGTGCAAATGTAATTTTTTTTAATCAATTTTCAATGAAACTCAAGCCTCCTGATGCCTATCAGTTTATAAACAAATTTTATCACCTTTTCTAATGGCGTATTTTCAAAAAAAAGACACATAAAAAAAGCCTGACATTCAATCTGTCAGGCTTTAAAGTATAATTAAAACTGATTACCCTAAATAGGTTTTCAGGATTTTGCTTTTTGATGATTTTCTCAATCTGCGAAGTGCTTTCTCTTTAATCTGACGAACACGTTCGCGGGTTAAACCAACTTTTTCAGAGATATCTTCCAGGGTGTGAGCAGGACCGCCATCAAGACCGTAGTAGTATCTCAACACATCGCGTTCTTTTTCGCTTAAGGTAGAGATGACACGGTTGATTTCTTTTTGCAAAGATTCGTTCATCAGAGGCACATCCGGATTAGGCTCGTCGTTGTTATCAAGAACACCTAATAAGGTATTATCTTCACCTTCTGTTAGTGGCGCATCAATAGACAAGTGTCTACCACTTGATTTCAATGCATTCTCTACCTCGATGATTGGAATTTCTAATACTGTGGCAATTTCTTCTGCAGTTGGTTCGCGCTCGAACTCCTGCTCTAACTTAGCTGCTGCTGCGCTGATACGACCGATTGAACCAACTTTGTTAAGCGGCAAACGAACGATACGCGACTGATCAGCCAAAGCCTGTAGGATCGACTGACGAATCCACCATACTGCGTATGAGATAAATTTAAAACCACGGGTCTCATCAAAACGTTTAGCCGCTTTAATTAATCCCAGATTACCTTCGTTAATTAAGTCGCCCAAAGTTAAACCCTGGTTCTGGTATTGCTTACTTACCGATACCACGAATCTTAAGTTGGCATTTACTAGTCTCTCAAGAGCAGCCTGATCGCCTTCGCGAATTCTTCTTGCCAGTTCAACTTCCTCCTGTGCATCAATCATCTGCACTTTGGAAATTTCATTTAAATATTTATCAAGTGATTTGTTTTCACGATTGGTAAACTGTTTTGATATTTTAAGCTGTCTCATTTATTTATTGAAAAGATCTCTGATTTTAACAAGTTGGCAAAAATACAAATTTTATGGCATAAAACCACGAAAAATCAGCATTTTTGATGCTTCCTATCTACAGCAAAAACCGAGCCAAATTGTCTGTTTCTGCCAATTTTTACTGGATTATTTTTAATCTTCTGACAGGAAATTGAATTAAAACTCTGCTCAGATTTTAAATAGTCATATCAATCAAATTTATTTTTATACTCGGCTCCCTTAGTTTAATATTGCAACATAAAATTGATACAATCATGGCATTCACATTACCTGAACTAAATTATGCGTACGATGCACTCGAATCGTATATCGACGCAAGAACTATGGAAATCCACCATACGAAACACCACAACGCTTATGTTACTAACCTCAATGCCGCTATCGCTGGTACTGACGCCGAAAACCTAAGCATCGAAGAGATCTGCAAAAACATCAGTAAATACCCTATGCCGGTTAGAAATAACGGCGGCGGTCATTTTAACCATAGCCTGTTCTGGACCATCATGAAGAAAAATGATGGCGCTCTTCCAGGTGGCAAACTGGCTGATGCTATTAACAACGACTTAGGTGGATTTGAAAAATTCAAAGAAGAATTCAGCAAAGCCGCAACCACCCGTTTCGGAAGTGGCTGGGCTTGGTTAAGCGTAGCAGATGGCAAATTGGTCATCAGCAGCACCGCTAACCAGGACAATCCTTTAATGGATATCGATGGCAATACCAAAGGTACACCAATCTTAGGTCTGGATGTTTGGGAACATGCTTACTACCTGCATTACCAAAACCGTCGTCCAGATTACATCGCTTCTTTCTTTAATGTTATTAACTGGGAAGAAGTGAGCAGACGCTACGAAGCGGCCCTGTAATTAACTGATTAAATTTATTGTTATAAAAGGAGTGCGAAAGCGCTCCTTTTTTGTTTACGCGAATACCATCAATATGAGCATCACGACCGCTAAACCCAGCGAGAAGCCACTATATACCTGCTTCTCTGTGTGAGCATTCAGGGTTAAGCGCGACCAGGAGCTGATGCCCGCGACTAAAACCGAACCCATTAACCACCAATTAAAAACGGCAATGTGTTCTATGAGTGTCAGGAAAAGAAACAAAGCCACTAAACCGCCCGCAGCAATAGCATGCGAACTGATGGTAAACTTAATATTGATGAGTATATTAGCAATGACACAGACAATAGTGGCTATTAAAAACACCAAAGGCAGTCCGTAAAACTCGTTGTTGTATAATTGATACGTGGTAAAGGCCAGCAACATGGCGATAATAGCATATGGCATCAATCGCTGTTTGGGATTACTAATCCTAAAATCGTCGATAAATTTAAAACGCTTTAATAAATAAACAGACAAAAGCGGCATCACCAGGGTATTAACCGCAATGAACATCGACAAGGTGTAAAACTGCTCGTCGTAAAACTTACTGACAAAATAGGGATGGAAACGCAGAATGGCAAAGAGGCCTGCATTCAGCAAAAACAAAGGATGCAGGATGACAGAACAAAAATTGGCCAGGTGCCTCATACTATTCAGCTAAAACCGGCAATTGGCGTGGCGCGTAATGCTTGGCTGTTTCTGCAATGGCTCTGATATGGTCTGGTGTTGTGCCGCAGCAGCCTCCAATAACATTTACCCAGCCTTCTTTCATGAACTCTTCCACTACTTTGGCCATGGCTTCCGGCGATTCGTCATACTGACCGAACTCGTTGGGCAAACCTGCATTCGGATACGCCGTGGTATACACCCAGGCGACATTGCTAATTTCACTGATATGCGGAATCATGTCTTTTGCACCAAGGGCGCAATTCAATCCGATACTTAATATTTCGCCATGCGACATAGAGTTCCAGAAAGCTTCAGGCGTCTGACCGCTTAATGTTCTTCCACTGGCATCGGTTATCGTACCACTGATCATTACCGGAATATCATTACCAGTCTCTTCTTTAATGGTATTGATAGCAAACAATGCGGCTTTGGCATTGAGTGTATCGAAAATTGTTTCAATTAAAATCAAATCTACGCCTCCTTTTATTAAGGCTTTCATTTGCTGAGAATAGGCATCTACTAAATCCTGAAATGTAACAGCTCTGTAGCCTGGATTGTTGACATCCGGACTTAATGAGGCAGTCCTGTTGGTTGGTCCCACAGCGCCTGCCACAAATCTTGGCTTCGAAGGATCTTTAGCTGTATACTCGTCTGCCGCCTGTCTGGCTAGCTTAGCCGCTTCAATATTGATTTCATCTACCAGGTCGGTCATTTTATAATCCTCCATAGAAATCACCTGAGCGTTGAAGGTATTGGTTTCTAAAATATCTGCACCGGCATCTAAAAACTGTTTATGAATAGCCAATATAATATCTGGTTGAGTGATGCAAAGCAAATCGTTGTTACCTTTAACATGCTGTTGAATCGATTTGAATCGCTCGCCACGGTATTGTTCTTCGTCTAACTGATAAGTCTGAATCATGGTGCCCATCGCTCCGTCGATGATCATGATGCGCTGATTAAGAATTTCTCTGATACGGGTATTTACTGACATAGTAGATGGCAAAGGTAATATGGATTTAGCAAAATATGATTTTAAAACAATTCATTTAAGCGGAATGTTTTATCGACCACAAAACCACCTCTTTCATTTTTCTTCACAGTGCAACATT
The DNA here is from genome assembly GCA_027490055.1 of Bacteroidota bacterium. GTDB lineage: Bacteria > Bacteroidota > Bacteroidia > NS11-12g > UBA955 > JABMMZ01. The sequence continues at coordinate 20,353 of JAIXYV010000013.1, forward strand.
CTACCACCGGATCGTGTTCGAAAAATAGAATATAGTTATTGGCAACCGCTTCATCTAAAAACAATTGTCTGTCGCGCATGCTCTCTAATGGTTTGATGTCATAAGCCATAACATAGTTAACCGGCAAATGTCCAACCGAAGGAATTAAGTCGGCGCAAAACACCAGCGTCTGTCCCTTGATTGTAATCTGAGGAAGCATCATGGCTTCTGTATGACCATATACGGTGCGCATCGATATAAAATCAGCCACATCATTGGCTTCTTTAACAAATTTTAACTGACCGCATTCCTGAATCGGCACAATGTTCTCTGTCAGGAAAGAGGCTTTCTCTCTTGGATTGCTATTAAGCGCATGATTGAAATGGGTTTCGTTGCTCCAGAAATGCGCATTCTTAAAGGCAGGCTGATAGGCGGTGTGATCCTTATTCCACTCGATACTGCCGCCGCAATGGTCGAAGTGCAGGTGGGTGAGCACCACATCGGTAATGTCATCGCAACTGTAGCCCAGGGCATTCAAAGAACCATCCAGGGTAGCTTCGCCATTGAGGTAATAATACCCAAAGAATTTTTCGGATTGTTTATTGCCTATACCATTATCTACCAAAATCAGGCGATTGCCATCTTCTACCAGCAGACAACGCATGGCCCAGTTACACATATTGTTCTCATCGGCTGGATTAAGATTTTTCCATATACTCTTAGGCACCACACCAAACATAGCGCCACCATCGAGTTTAAAAAAGCCTGTGTCTATTGTATACAAATGCATGTGGCAAATATACGAAATCGGATCAAGGAATTAGGAAACAGGAAATAGGAAACAGGGGGGCTGGCGCCAGAGGTGCCGGGTTATTGGTTATTGGTTATTGGTTATTGGTTATTGGTTATTGGTTATTAGGGGACTGGCGCATGAGAATAATCTCAGTGGTGCCAGCGGCACTGTCGAATCATCAATGTGAGAAAGAGGGATTTCTGGTAGACCGGCGCCAGCGGTGCCAAATCCTATGCATCCATTTTGTGGTTGTTCAAATCCGACCCAATTGTAATAATCTTTTGTCTCACTTTGTTACGCTCTCACTCTTATATCCCGTGGGCATAACATGAATGGTAAAATTTCTCCATTCAATGTTCTATCTTTAATTTAATGTTTTCGCCTCATGCCGGCGAAGGGCACTTACTTTTCTTTACTGCAAAGAAAAGTAAGCAAAAGAAATCTTGTGCCACATCCTATGCATCCATGTTGCGGCTGTTCAAACACGACCCTATTGTAATGATCTCTTCGTGCCTCAGAGCTATTACAATGGGTGCCCCGGTTTGAATGCATCCGCTGCCATGGGCATAGTATGAATGGCACATACTTCTCCGGTTAATGATTGTGCTAATATTTCAATAATTGTATTTTTATGACGGCGATGTTCTTGCGTCGAAATCTGCGAAATCTGCGTCAACCTCCCGGAGGGTCAAAACTTGCGTAAGACCTATTTCAGTCACCCCAACAATAAAAATTGCTCAGTTTCCCGATTTCCTTTAATTTCGCAGCAAAATTAATTTTTAATCAGTCATGAAATTTGATATTATCGTAATAGGCAGTGGACCTGGTGGCTATGTAGCCGCAATCCGCGCATCTCAATTGGGTAAAAAAGTAGCTGTAGTTGAGAAAGCTGAATTGGGCGGTATTTGCCTTAACTGGGGCTGTATTCCAACCAAAGCCTTGCTTAAATCTGCTCAGGTATTCGAATATTTAAAACACAGTGCCGATTATGGTATCAATGCCAAAGACGCCAGCGTCGACTTTGAAGCTATCGTTAAACGTAGCCGTGGTGTGGCAGGTAACATGAGCAAAGGTATCGAGTTCCTGATGAAGAAAAACAAAATTACCGTTATCAAAGGTGCTGCGCTATTAGTAGGCAACAAAAAAGTGGAAGTTAGCAGCGAAGGTAAAAAAGACATTTACGAAGCTGACCATATCATTTTAGCAACAGGTGCCAGAAGCAGAGACCTGCCTGGTGTTGCTAAAGACGGTGTTAAAGTGATTGGATACCGCGAAGCAATGGTATTACCTAAACAACCAAAAACATTAATCGTTATCGGTTCTGGTGCTATCGGAATGGAGTTCGCTTATTTCTACAATACATTAGGAACAAAAGTTACTGTCATCGAATTCATGCCACGCATCCTGCCAGTTGAAGACGAAGAAGTGTCTAAACTGATGGAGAAAATCTACAAAAAGAACGGTGTGGAAATCATGACCAATAGCGCTGTTGAAAGCGTTGACACCAAAGGTGCTGGTTGCAAAGTGTCTGTTAAAACGCCTACTGGTAATGTAGTGCTTGAGGCAGACATCGTATTATCTGCTGCTGGTATTGTTTCTAACTTAGAAAACTTAGGCTTAGAAGCTGTTGGTGTTAAAACCGAAAAAGGAAAAGTATTAGTTGACGACAACTACAAAACCAATATTGATGGTGTTTACGCTATCGGCGACATCGTTCACGGCCCAGCCCTTGCACACGTTGCCAGTGCAGAAGGTATTATCTGCGTTGAAGCTATCGCAGGTTTACATCCACATGCTCTTAACTACAACAATATCCCAGGTTGTACTTACACGCACCCAGAAGTGGCGTCAGTAGGTTATACCGAAGCTCAGGCTAAAGAAAAAGGCTACGAAATCAAAGTAGGTACTTTCCCATTCTCTGCCAGCGGAAAAGCTTCTGCCAGCGGCCATAAAGATGGTTTCGTAAAAGTAATTTTCGATGCCAAATATGGCGAATGGTTAGGTTGTCACATGGTAGGCGAAGGCGTTACCGATATGATTGCTGAAGCAGTTGTAGCCAGAAACTTAGAAACTACCGGTCACGAAATCATCAAGTCTGTACACCCACACCCAACCATGAGCGAAGCTATCATGGAAGCTGTGGCGAAAGCCTACGATGAGTGCATTCACTTGTAATCACAAACTCTTTATAATCAGGAAGCGAGGTAGTTATACCTCGCTTTTTTTATGCACAACACTTTGTGTGCATTAACACAATCATAACACGCAGTAAGTATTGCGTTGATTTAACCATCGTAGATTTGTATAAAAAAATGAAAAGATTTATTCATCAGGCAGCTTTGTTTCTATTTGCCTTAGTTTTCAATCCTTTTAGTCAGACTTTTAAGAAATGAATAAAAGACAAGTTGAACTGGCAGTTATCTCGGATGTGCATCTAGGCACCTTCGGATGTCGCGCCAAAGAACTGCTGTCCTATCTTAAAAGTATTTCACCACAAACGCTGGTGCTGAATGGCGACATTATCGACATCTGGCAGTTCTCTAAATCCTACTTCCCTAAATCGCACATGAAAGTGGTGCGATACATCATGAAAATGGCCATGAACGGCACGAAAGTGTATTACATCACCGGAAACCATGATGAGATGCTGCGCAAATTCACTGGCATGCACTTCGGTTCTATCGAATTGCTCAATAAACTCGAGTTGAATTTAAATGGTAAAAAGACTTTATTCTTCCACGGTGATGTGTTCGACTTCTCGGTACAACACGCCAAATGGCTGGCCAAGCTCGGAGGCAAATGTTACGATTACCTCATTCACTTAAATACCTTCATCAATTATGTCTCCGAAAAGTTTGGAGGCAAACGGGTATCCCTTTCAAAGGCTATTAAATACAGCGTTAAACAAGCTGTCTCCTTTGTCCAAAACTTCGAAGAATCTGCAGTCAACTACGCCCATCAGGAAAACTGTTCAACCGTTGTTTGCGGTCATATCCACCAGCAAGCCCTCAAATCTATTCAGGTGAAAGAAGATCATATACTTTACCTCAATAGTGGCGACTGGATAGAGAATCTCACCGCGCTCGAATATCAGGACGCTCAATGGACGATCTATCAATACCAGGAACAACTTATAGAGGAACATTCACCTGAGTTTGAAGAATCTGCTTTAACCGAATTTCTTAAAGATTTTAAACTGGCTTAAGTATCCATGCACCAGTCGATGATATGGGGCGTAGCCATCTCTGCTGCGCAAACAGAATCTGCTCACGATAGCTACGGCAAAGGGCCCTCTATCTGGGATGAATTCTGCAATAAAAAACCCTTTCGATTCTTCGGCAAAAGCAAAGTTAAAAACAGCCACCATCTTAAAGACAGTGCCGACTTCTATCACCAGTATAAAACCGATATCGACCATATTAAATATATTGGTTTTAAACATTTCAGATTCAGCATCGCCTGGTCACGAGTTATGCCTGATGGTGTTAACATCAATCCCGAAGGTGTTGAATTTTACAAGAGCCTAATCGACTATTGTCTTGAACAAGACATAACGCCCTGGATAACACTTTACCATTGGGATCTTCCGGCGGCATTAGAAAAGAAAGGGGGCTGGACCAACAGAGACATCCTCACCTACTTTAATGATTATGCCATGTTCTGCGTAAGAAGCTTTCCTCAGGTGAACCATTGGGTGATTCTTAATGAACCATCGGTTTTTCTTGGAGCAGGCTATTTGTTTGGCATACACGCGCCAGGCAGAAAAAGCTTCGATGCGTTTTTGAAAGCGACACATCACGCTATGTTGTGTATTGGAATGACTTACCGATCGATTAAAAAAGAGTTCCCGCAGCACAGTGTTGGTTCATCTTTTTCGATGACGCAAATTGATCCACACAGCAACAAATCCAGAGACATAAAAGCAGCAAGAATAGCCGACTTACTGATTAACCGATTCTTCTTTGAACCCTTGCTGGGACACGGCTACCCAACGGCAGAAGTAAAAAGAATGGAAGCCATTAAAGACTGTATGTTACCTGGTGATGAAGTCTTACTACCTACTCCGCTCGACTTCATCGGTATACAAACCTATACCCGCGAAGTTTTTAAATACCATCCACTAAATCCCTTTCTAAAAATTAAACACATACCGGCGCATAAACGCACCATCGACCTGACAGCAATGAACTGGGAAATTCACGCGAAAAGCATCTACGCTAACATCATGAAAATTGAGGCCTATCAGCTGAACATCCCAATCATTGTGACAGAAAATGGCGTGGCATTCGAAGACGAAGTGGTGCTTGGCAGGGTAAATGATTTTAAGCGCATCCATTATTTCCAGACCCATATCAACGAAGTAATCAAAGCCAAAAACGAAGGCGCCAATGTTCAAGGGTATTTTGCCTGGAGCTTAATAGATAATTTCGAATGGGCCGAAGGCTATCAACCAAGATTCGGATTGATCTATGTAGATTTTATCACTAAAAAAAGAATTCTGAAAGAAAGCGCTTACTGGTTCAGAAGACACCTCAATTCGAGTTTGTACGCTTAGTTTTTGAACAAGCCTTTCACTTGCTTTTTGTGCTTGGTGCGGTTCACAAAATCTTTGCTCACCACACTGATATTACCATCAATTTCTAACATGGCCAGTTTTACTTCTTCTATCCTGTCGACACCATGCTCTCGCAAGGCCGCCATCAATTCTTCTTCAGTAATACTCTCTTTCTTAAGATTGCGTTCATTCAAATTGCCTTCATAAATCAATAATACTGGTTCACCCTGAATTACTTTTCGCAATGTTTTTGACGAGTAATTGAGTCGGCGGAACGTAAAATTCAATAAGAACAAAACACCCGCTGCTACCAAACCTCCACCTAGTGTGGTATTATCGCCCACCATGGCATTCTGCACGGCATTACTGATGAGCAAGATAAACACCAGGTCGGTGACACTAATTTGAGACAGCTCTTTCTTACCCAGCAACAACAATCCGAAAACAATGACCAGATACACGGTCGCTGTTCGCAACACCACATCGAGTATATCTGATCCTAGCTGTATCATTAGTGCATTCTATCGCCTCTTAACTCCATCGATTTCATGATCTCTGCTTCTGCAATTAAGAACTCCTTCCAGCGCTGCTGAACATACTCGGCAGGCATTATGGTTTTTGCCAGGTGAATGAAGGTGTGGTAGTGACCAGCTTCGCTCTCCATAAACTCGCGGTAAAACGATTTGAGTTCATCATCCTGAATATACAAACTCAGGAGTCTGAAACGCTCGCAGCTTCTGGCTTCAATCATGGCGCTTATCAGTAATTTTTCTACCGCAACCTGCTCCGGTTTTAAGCCTCTTTTTTCTATAGCAAATAATTTATTGACGTATTCGTCTTTGCGCGGAAGTTCGAATTTCAAACCGCGTTTCTTCAATTCTTTCAGCACCCTTCTGAAGTGCCCCCATTCTTCGGCAACAATTGGTGTTACCTCTTCCACAATATTTTCGTAATGGGCATATTTTACAATTAAAGAGATACAAGTGGTGGCAGCTTTCTGCTCGCACCAGGCATGGTCGCTCAATATTTCCCCTATCTGCATCTCTGCAATGTTTACCCATCTTGGGTCGGTGGCCATAACAAGGCCCAGTTTTGTTTTTTGTACTTCTGACATCAGTCTATCTCGTGGTAATTGAGATCCTTGCTAAAGGTCTCTTTCATAAATGTTAGTGCAAAAATAGCGAGAGAAAAGCAAACAGCACCAACAATTATTGCAGCATTCTGCACATCGGTTTTTTCGGCCAGATATTTAAAACTAAGTGTAATTGGCACTACGGCACCTCTCACGAAATTAGGAACAGTATTCGTTACGGTACTTCTGATATTGGTGCCAAAATTTTCTGCGGCTACCTGAACAAACAAAGCCCAGTATCCTGTGGCCATACCCAGAAGCAGACAATTAAATCTGAATTCATTAAGTGTAGGATGAGCATCTGTCAAAAAATAGGCTACTAAAACGACGGACAAGAACAAATAAATCAATATTACCTTCTTCCTGCTTTTTAGCCACTGACTTAGTAAGCCACTCACAACATCTCCTACACATAAACCTATGTAAGTAAACATGACGGCCTGACCCATCATTTGCTTATCAGCAACTCCTTCTATTTTAATAAACCTGGGTGAAAGATTGATCAATACGCCTATCATGTACCAGATAGGTACACCTATTAGTATACACTGTAAATAGAGAAATGCGCGATTCTTATTTTTAAACAGCATAAGAAAATTTCCTTTGCTGACAGAATGTGATTCTTTGAGCGCATTGTACATACCAGACTCTAATGCTCCGGCTCTTAAAGCCAGTAATGCCAGTCCCAAACCACCTCCAATAAAATACGAGATATTCCAGTCGAATAATTTACCTACAAATGCGGCAGCCACAGCACCAAGTGCGCCGAAAGACACAATGATCATGGTACCGATACCGCGCTTGTCTTTATGTAAAGTTTCGCTCACTAGCGTAATACCTGCACCGAGTTCACCAGCCAAACCTATTCCTGCCACAAAGCGACAGGCAATGTACTGATCGATATTAACCACCAAACCATTAAGGATATTGGCGACAGAATACATAAGGATAGATCCGAAGAGTACAGAGATACGACCTTTCTTATCGCCGAGTATTCCCCATATCAAACCACCGATCAACATACCCATCATTTGCCAGTTAAACAGCGATATTTCGTAAGTTTTATAGGCTTCGCCACTTATTCCGATTGCAGTCAGACTGGCCTCTTTCACAACATTAAAGAGTATTAAATCGTAGATATCAACGAAATACCCCAAAGCAGCGATAATTACTATCCAATAGGCTTGTTTATTTTTTGTCATAACTTATGTGATGCAAGTATAAGGATAAAGATTAAGGGGAGCAAACAAGGGGAAGGATAAAGGATATGGGATATAGGGTTGCTGACGCGCGTCGGGATGGGAATGAGAACACACATTCATCTTCTGAATAATAACATGGATGCGTCAGCGACGCTGAACAATCATTAATTATGAAGGATCTGATTTAATTGGGTAGGTCGGTGGCCGCGACGCCGACATTAAGAACAGGCCTGGAATAGACCAACGTATAACCGTCGGACCCGCGGTCCACGTTAGAAAGACGTACTCAAACTCAACCTCACGCCACTAAACGCTGGCTCTACTCTGCAAATACCACCTGTGCAGTTAACCCCTTGCACCTGCTTGATATACGCTAAGGACACTACTGTTGGTCCGGAAGTATACCCAACATAACCGCTGTAGTAGTGAATGATCTCATCTGAAATAACGCCCTGAGTGAAAGAAGGACGGTAAGGCACTGTGTTTACCATATCACCTATAGAGATACTCCAGTGTGGCGAGTAATTTAATTCTGCTACCACATTCATGAAACTTCCTAAATCTTCTTTGGTTTCCAGGTACTGTGACTCAAATCTTAAAGAGGTCTTTTTATTTAATTTGTAGACAATTTCTAAAAATGGGGTCAATGCTTTTACATCGTGGTATGTACTGTCACGAACTTTTTGTTCAAAGCGACTTTGATCGTAGAAGATACTTTGAATACCCAATTTTACTTTGAGGTTCTTATTCACTTTATGCTGCACCTCGGCATAGTACTCGCTGAATAAATGCTTGGCATTACCCAGACTATCGCCATTGGATTTTAGTGAATTAACATTCGACACATTGAAAGTAAATGTCGTTCCGCGCTTCGGAGTAACCATTACCTCTGCCTGCATAGACTCTTCGCCTAAGAACTGCGTTACCGCATTGTATCTGGCCAGCAATCTGTAGGTATTCTGACGGGTAATAGATGGGATATAACCAATCAGTCCGTTGTTTAACTGCTCGTTCGGACTGGTACGCATAACAAAATGGTCGATGCGTTTGTACTGTAAATTTACACCGTAAGAAGTTTGTTTCTTTTTGCCTAATCCCGCCTGTGAATACGATAAAGTATTAAAAATAATATTGCCATCGCTGTTGATTAAGGCACTACCATCCTGATTGCGGATGGCTTCTGATGTTTTATAGTTGTACTCGCCGTAGTAGCTTAAGTTTTTATAACCAACACGAACGTATCCGTTAAAGGCATAGGTATTGTACTTTGGAACAAAACGCGTTGAGCGAGGCTGACCATTGATCTCGTCTGCAATAGAATTCATATTAGCCTGATCGAGTGCACGGTTAACTGTAGAAGCACCAAACATGGTATTTAGTCCTTTGCCAAACACTTTATTGTATTCGACATTCAAGCCTTTGATGGCTTCAGGATATACGCCAAATTTATCGCTGGGGTAATTGCCTTTCTGCTGACCAGCGAAGGCTTTCAATGCTAAGTTCTTATAGTTGTACTTAACACGAACCCCTTGCATGGCATAATCCAATCCGAGTAAACGCTCTTCATAGGCTCTGAAAATCATACCAGAACCAAACTGATCATAGAAATATCCTGCAGTCAGGTTGAGGTTACCAATATCTTTAGAAGCCTGCCAGAAACCCAGTCCCTGTTTGTTATAAACAGTCTGAGGATTCAGCAAAGGCGAGTTATTAAACATGTCATATCTCAGAGAGAAACTGTAACCTTTGATGTTGTAATTTAAGAACAACCAGGCATCGGTACTGCTCTTATATTTGTTGTACACTTCGGTGGTAGCGCCAATCTTTGCATCCCTGTCATACAACTGGGTATTGCTCATAAAATTACCAGAAAAAGTACCTTTCTCGTTGTCCTGTGCCTGAAGCGCCAGTGTTGAAAGACCCAAAGTTAATACGGTTAAAATTTTTCTCATGAGGGTTCGAAATTACTATAAATATTCAAATTAATAAACTGATTCAGAGCTTCCCTTTGGAGAAGTACTTGCGCAGTATGATTTTAAAATGGTTCCAGAAATTAGGCAGAGCGCCATAGTGGTTTTTCAAAACCTGAAAACGCTCCTTATTACTGGCTTTGCGGTGCTTAGATGAAAAACCATCCAGGGTAAAACAAGCAAGGATGCCTTCCATCTTAACAACGGTCTTGCAATTTTTAAGGGTACTGATCATCCAGTCGATGTCAGCCACATAACGGTAAGACTCATTGTAATCTGCCGCAAGACTGCGCTTAACAACAAAGCTCTGATGCCCTACATTCATTCCCATTTGAAATGATTGCCAGTTCAATCGCTCTGGCAATTGTCTTGTGCTCATCTCTGAGCGTGTACCCAGTGGTTTCCAGTGTTCGTCTACCATCATGGTCTCGGCATAGATGACGTCAGGACCAGACTGCAGGTGTTTCAGCAATCGCTCAATTGTCGCGGCATCTTTTGCGAAATCGCCCGAATTAAGAAACCAGACATACTCGCCTTTGGCCATTTTGAGGCCCTTGTTCATGGCATTGTAAATGCCTTTATCAGGCTCTGATACCCAGTTGTTGCAAATACTTTGCGAAGCCAGAAAATCTTTGGTGCCGTCAGTTGAATTGCCATCCACAATCACCAGTTCTATGGCCTCATTAAAGGAATGGTCTGAAAAAACCTCCAGGGTTTTTTTCAGACCATTAATATTGTTATAAGCGATAGAGATGACCGAAAGGATCATGCTTTCTTGAAGTAGCTACTGATCCACAATCCGATTAATACCAGCATACCTAAAAGGATGGCCATAGAAATATACTTCTCGATATTATCGGTTGTTACTTTACCCTTATCAAAATACAATTTTATCTTGTGAGAGCCTGCTGGCACTGCCATACCACGCAAGGTATAATCTACTTTATTTAAAGTTACTGGCTTGCCATCTAACTCTGCTTTCCAGTCTTCGTAATATATTTCTGAGAAAACCAGGTAGCCATCATTAGCATTGTTGACTACATAATTCATGGTGTCCGGATGGTAACTTACCAACTCGGCTCTGGCATTGCTGTCTTTGGTAAATGTTTGTGCGTTTAAACCTTTATTGGCAGGGAAATCAGCCACGAAACTGGCCATTTCTCTCAAATCATTATTGGCTTTTACCATCGCCATATCTTCGCTGGCATTGGCGGCCGATTTCAGACTTCCTACAAACCAGGCATTGCCCAAAGCAGTTTGACGAGGGAATGCGCCTCTGGGACCGTCTTTTTGTTTATAGATGATGTATTTACAATTCATCATATCCAATGCTTTTTCTTGCTGTGCCTGATTAGTATCGGCAATTAATTGAGAAATCACATTTTGATAGCGACTTAATTTAGCTGGATCATAGCCTCCTACCATTTTATGGAAAGCTGCACCGGTATTGGAGTTGAAAGGATCATTTCCTGAATAATCGATGATACGGTAATGCAATTGTTTGTCCTGAAGAATGGCTTTGTCGGCATCATCCATTTCAACATCTGTCACTGTTCCTTTTTCAAAAGTAAAATCTTCCCAGCTTAAATATCTCCAGTCGACACCTATCAAGTCTACCACTGCAAACAATCCAATCAATGCCATGGCAATATGTTTCTGAATGCGTTTGTTATACCATGCCCATAATAAACCAAAAGCTATAGAGATAAACACCAGGGATCTTAGTGCGTCTTTCTGCAACAAACTTGCTCTGTCTTCTTTCAGAACAGGAATCAAATTAGAGTACCCTTGTTTTTTCAGTTCCTCATCTCCTGCTCCGCCCAGCTCCATAATGCTTGAACCCATTAACGCTATCAATAAACAGAAACCGGCAACACCATAGAACGTGTATAATACTTTCTTCCATACTTTAGCCATTTCAACAGCTGATACAGTTACCGCAGAAGCATCCGCAGATTTCTTAGCAACTTTATCGGTTTGCCAGGTATCGTATAGTTTTTTCAATCCGAGGAAACCAAGTAATGGCATTGTTACCTGTGCAATACAGAAGGCCATCATTGGCGTACGGAATTTATTGAAGTATGGCAGATGGTCGAATAACAAATCGTTGATTACTGAAAAGTGTTTTCCCCATCCTAAAATGAAAGACACTAACGTTAATAATAACAAAGGCCATTTGATAGATTCTGTAACAATGACAGCACCTAGTATAAACAAGAAAACAATGATGGCGCCGATATAAACCGGACCAGAAGTAGAACTTAAATCACCAAAATACAATGGTGCTCTGTCGCCTCCGCCAGTTGCCTCAAAAAACTTAGAAGACTCGCTTACAGGCTCTGCACTACTACCGCCGTAGAAACCTGGAATTAACAAGGTGAATGTTTCACCCATGCTATAACTCCACGCAAATGCATAGTCGCGTTCCAAACCACTTGCCCCAGTACCTGTTTTACTTTTGGTGCCACTGCTTACTAAATCATTACCGCCACGCATGGTATTATCGGCAAACTTAGAAGTAGAGGAGATTTTAGTCATGTTAGCTGCCACACCCGCTCCCACTGCAACAATAGAAATCAGTGCCGCAATAGACAGCTGTTTAAGCTGACCAGCCTTTATCATCGTTACCAGATAGTATATACCCATCACCAGTAAACATACGATGGTATAGAAGGTTATCTGATAGTGGAAGTAATACACCTGTAAAGCCATATTGAAGGCCAATGTGATACCTCCTAATAAATATCTGCCATTGAACAACCAGTGCAATGAAGCAAGTATTGCCGGCATCAATGCCATTGCTAATACCTTGGTATAGTGGGCCGCTTCGACACTACTGATGCTGTATGTGGCAAATCCATATGCAATGGCCGCCAGCATCCCGAAGAGGGGTTTGACCTTAAAAGCATTCATCAGCATATAGAACCCAATAAAGGATAGGAATAAAATCTGGAACGGATAGGCCGTTGAACTGAACGGCGTCAGATAATTATAAGATTTTACAATGTTGCCACTCGGCTTTCCTTTGATAAGGGTAGATGGCATCCCAGAGAAAATACTGTTGGTCCAGCCCGGAAATTCGCCATCGGCATCGGTATACTTCTTAATCTCGCTGCCTTTCAGCAAGCCCTGAGTAACGTCATCTTCTTTATGAATGTAGCCGTTAAAGGTTTTCACATAATACACATAGCCTACCAGGAAAAACGCGAAGATTGCAATCGCATGAGGTTTGATGTCCTGTATGAGTTTATTGAGGTTCATATCTGCAAATATATGGTCAAACTCCTGAGAATTTACCCAAAAAATACAGACAAATTGCAAATCTTTGCTGTAATGCGGTATTTTTGCGTGCATGAAGTTTATCCTGCAAACGTTTTTTAAAGGTCTGTACTACTTTCTGAGCGATGCCTCATTCAGAACTTTCGTCAGATTGTCTGTTCTTTACGGATCATCAAAACGCTATGTCAGGAGAAGCATTTCTATCAAAGGCGCTAAAATGGAAGTGGCAGATGCTAAATCTTTCATTTGGCAGTATTATGAAATCTATTTTAAGTCGTACTACGATTTTAAAGCCAACAAGAAAAATCCACTCATTATCGATTGTGGCTCTAATATCGGATTAGGTTTACTGCGCTTCAAACAACAATACCCTGAAGCTGAAATCCATGCTTTTGAAGCCGACGATTTGATTTGCAATATCCTAAATAAAAACATCGCAGCGAATCAATTAAAAGGTATTCATGTTCACAACGAGGCTGTGTGGATCAAAGATGAAACCTTGCAGTTCGCTTCAGAAGGTGCCGATGGCGGACAGATTTCTGAAAACAACGAAGGCACTAAATCAGTTAATGGCATCGACTTCGCCAGATTTTTACAAAGGTTTGAACAGATTGATTTTTTAAAGATTGATATCGAAGGTGCTGAAACACAATTATTGCCACACATCGCTTCTCAATTGCACAAAGTAGACAACTTGTTTGTCGAATTTCATTCGTATAACGGACAGACTCAGCACTTAAACGAAGTAATAGCGGCAATGACCTCGGCAGGGCATCGCATCTATATAGACAATGTGGCCTTTAAAAACAGTCCCTTTATTAACAAGACCGGTAAATACGGCATGGACTTACAATTAAATATTTTCGCGTACAAACAGTGAAGATACTGCATGTCAATACCAACGATACGGGAGGAGCAGCCATAGCGGCTAAGCGACTTCATCTGCTATTGCTGAAGCACGGTATAGAATCCAGAATGTTATTTCTGAAGCGCAGTGGAAAGGTAAAGATTCCGGAAGTATATTACATGGAAGACCTGTATGGCAAAATACCTTTTAAACTATTTGATAAACTCAACACCCTCTATAACCGAAGATTCAGCTTCACAAAAGCATCGGTATACTTTAACGGACCAGACAGTTTGTTTGATATCAGCAAACACCCGGCATTTGCATGGGCAGATGTGGTACATTTGCATTGGGTGGTAAAGCTGCTCGACTGGCAATCGGTGTTTAAGCACAAAGATAAAAAGTTTGTGTGGACCCTTCACGACATGAATCCATTTACGGGAGGCGAGCACTACAAAACAGGCTATAAGGGCGAATTTGGGTATGCTTCCAAACGCAATATTGCAGTAAAAAAAGCGGCCATTCAACAAGACCAGATACAAGTTATTTGTCCCAGCGAATGGTTAAGTGACATAGCCAGACAATCAGAAGTATTCAGCAATCAGGAAGTACGCACCCTGCGCAATCCTATTGACAATAGTGTTTTCAAAGTGATGGATAAAGTGGCTATGAAAACCAAACACGGTTTAGATCCGGACAAGAAAAACATTTTGTTTGTAGCTGAAAATCCGCATGATGAACGCAAAGGCTTTGGCTTATTAATGGAGGCTTTAAGCCATCTAAACATGAGTGATTTTGAAGTAAGTGTGATAGGCAAAGAAACATATGTTCAAAACGCCATCATCGATGCGCATTTCTTTGGCACTGTCAACGACGAGCAGAAAATGGCGGAGTTATACAATGCCGCGGATGTGTTTGTGATTCCATCCTTAGAAGACAATTTGCCCAATACTGTTTCAGAAGCTTTGTTATGTGGCACTGCTGTCTCGGGCATGCGCATAGGCGGCATCAAAGAAATGGTTACAGACGGTGTCAATGGCTATTTAAGTGCCAGTCCGGAAGGCCTGGGCGACGCCATCTTCAAAACCTTATCATTAAACCTCAGTGCCTCAGACATCCGACAAATCGCTTTGAAAGAATTGGAAGAAAAGCAATTGATAGGAAGATTTGAAAAACTCTATTCAAGTTTTACCTAATCAAATGCACAAGCCCATTCACAACAATGCGCTTGCCTCTGATATCGTCATAACTTAGAATGTAAAGGTATAAGCCATCGGGACAGAATTTCGAATAATAGGTACCGTCCCAAAATTCACCCTGTACGTGCGTCTCAAATAATTGCTCGCCCCAGCGGTTATAGATTACTAATTCCGGATTGTCTAAAAGACATTTAGTCTGATACAAAAACACATCATTTAATAAATCATCGTTTGGTGTAAACACATTCGGAATCTTAATATCGCAACTGCTGCCACAGTCTAATAAAGTTACGACTTGCTCCAAAGTGTCGTCGAATCCAATTAATCTTACTTTCACACTCACCGCCGAATCAAACCGCAGTTTGTCTGCCGATAATCGCGATACTGTCGAATACCCACTCCCCTTATCCAGCTGCCATAAAATGGAATCTTGTCCGTATTGGAGGTTCGACCAGAGTGAGAGGCCGTCGTTATAACACTTCCCACTTAAGCGCCATTGCAATGTATCGCAATTTTGAAGTTGTATAGTTCGCTCCAGCGTATCATTCAAGCCGATTAACCGAACCTTAAACTGTGTTAGAGTATTGAAATATTTTGAGAATGCTATTTTTTTAGATGCTTCATAATAGCCCGCTCCTTCATCTATCTGCCAGATGCTAGAATCTTTGCCCGCTTTTAGATTCGAACTGAAATAGACTGAATCGCGCAAGCAATTGCCTGTTATTGTCCACTTAAGTGTATCGGTCAGACAAGACACCACCGTAATAGTATCCCTAATGGTATCTGGTGCATTGATGATGCGCATATAATACGTTCCAGGTGAGCTGAATCTATATTTGTAGAAAGAATTATTAGAAACCGTTTTAAATCCAGAGCCGGTATTGAGCTCCCAGGTAAAGACATCCTGACCAGGTACCAGATTCGTCGTAAACTCGAAGGTATCTTCCAGGCATTTCCCTTTCACATCCAAGCTTGCTGTGGGCTGAGAATAGATGTAAAACAAGGGCAAACCATACACTACCACTTTGCCTCCGGTTGACACGACATCATAAGTAAAATTACAAGCTGCTCCTGATGCATTGGGATTTGCTATTTCTGACAAAGCAGTTTTTAGCAACACTGCTTCGTAATACTTCCCATCGTAGGCTTTATTAATCTGTCCGAATGCAAAATCTGTAGCCACAGTATACTTTGTGGCTAAAATAGCTGAAGCATTATACGTGCTTAAATCATACTGATATAATGCCCTTGTCTGCAAATGCCCAACATAGAGCTTGCTGCCATCAGGAGAAAAATTGACCCCATATGGATCATACAAATCATTTAATAGCAATGGATTTGAAATGACACCTGTCGTTGTATTGAAATCACATATTTCTACATATCCTGTATAATCGTAACAGGTATAGGCAAAACGACTGTAGTCGCTGTTGAAACGCATAACCCCAATGGTATTCGTTATGCCTTTCCCAAATTTGAATCTGTGCTTAAGATGCACACCTGAACTATCAATCAAATAAGAAAACAAACTATCGTTGCCATAACCTTTAAGGACTACCCAATAATCGACCCCATTGCTGTGCATAGCAGGTTGCATTTGCTCAGAAACCGGACCAGGATACAAGGGCACATTTTTCTGAACCACATCTCCCAGGCCACCATCTTTGGTCATGTCAACGATCGAATAACAAAAGCCTGGCCAGCCTGCATATTCAGGCACTGTTAACACATAAAACTGCCTGGCATTTCTTTGTGAAGGATGCTGAAGGACAATGGCTGCCTGCGAGGAACTCGGACTGCCGGTTAGACCAAATCCGTTAGGCATCATTTGATGATTGCGGTTGTATACTTTGTTGCCATCGGTATACATCCAGATATTGCCTTTCTCGTCGGGGGCACCAGCCGATCCTTCTCCGGTGTTGACTGAGGAAGTAAATGTATCAGGA
>JAIXYV010000072.1 GCA_027490055.1 Bacteroidota bacterium
TTAGCGCCGGCTTTAATTCGAATTTTAACGGATGCAGTGTCTTTGCAGCCGCTGCTGTTGGTGGCAACCAGTTGCACATTATAGTTAGCAGGCGTTTCATACATGTGTAAAATAAAGCCTGTATCTGTTTTGGTGTTAAAGTTAAAATCACCCCAGAGCCATAAGAAGTCGTTAGCGCCTGTAGAGGTATTAACGAACCTGGTAAGATCGAAGGTACATCCAACGGTATCGCCAGTCATTATGGATTTTGGTCGCGTAAATGCCGTGAAGGTCCTGATCATTGAATCGATTCCACACGAGTCGGAAACATATAGTTTTACTGTATAAGTTCCAGCTGTAGTATAGATTTTGGTTCCGGGATTTTTCTGATTACTGGTGGTACCATCACCGAAATGCCAGGTATATCTGGCGTTGTTAAAGTATGAAAATGATGTATTATTAAAGGGTACAACGACAGGTATACAACGGTTTGTAATGGTATCGAATCTGGCTTTTGGTTTATCTGTTACGATAAATGGTTTGGTGATAGCAACGGTGCTACACGGATTGGTAACCGACAAGTTAACGGAGTTATTACCTGGATTAATGAAGGTGTAGTTGAGGACAGAATCGGTAAATGTTCTGGTAAGGGAGCCATCGACTACGGTCCATTTTCTAACGAGACCGCGACCTTTAGAAGTGTCAATAAGTTTTACTGACAAAGGTTTACAGCCGCGATTTTTATCGAAGGAATAGGCAACAGTTGGGTAGTAGTATACACGAACAATACTTTTGAAACTGTCGATACCACAAGCTGTTTTGGCAAACAATTTTACGATATAATCACCTTCTTTTTTGTAGTTGTGGCTTTGATCGGCTTTAGAGTTAGTCCAGCCCACGGTAGTGCCATCACCAAAATCCCAGAAGTATTCTTTAATATCAGGAACGAGACAGTATTTGTCGACTGTAAGATTTTGAAATACATGATTACCTGTTGCCACGCAGGTGGTTGATACAGTCCATCGGGCTTTGTCTCTGTCGCTAATATCGATTGGGTTCCAGGAAGAGAATGAGCCTCCGCATACATTTGAAGCCGTTATTTTAATAACGCCCTGGCATACGCCTTTGCGGTAGGTATGGAAGAAGGTATCTTTAAAGGAGGTATAGGGTTTTACTTCCTGATCGCCATTACCCCAGTCGATGTAGAACTTGGTATTGTTAGAGATATTGTAGGAGTTATTAATAATGCGCAGGGTATGTGGCACGCAGCCGCGGTTTGATCCAGAAACGGGACCGACGATACCAGCGGTAGGTTGTCTTTGGTTGTACACCATTCCATAGACGGTATCGGTACAAGAGCCGGTAGTGGTAACAATTTTAAGCGTAAATACGCCGAGATTGGAGTATAGGTGTGTTCGATTGGTATTAGGAGGCAGGTTATTTCCACTTAGATCGCTGCTACCATCGCCCCAGAAAATTCTTAAGTTTTTGAGTGTATCGGCAGATTGGAAATTGATACGGAAGGAATCGGGATCAGTAACGAATTGAAGGCAGTTCATCCACCAAGGTTCGTGGGTATAGTTTTGGTTTTGATCGAGAATGGTTTTGGCGTTGGTGTTGACGGTAATATTGGCATTCGCTGAGTCGATGCAGCCACCGGTATCTTTAACATAGAGTTTGACAATGTTAACACCACCGCGTTTGAGTAAGAGTGATTGAGAAGCTTTTCCGGTAATGGTATCAGTCACCAAAACATAATTTACTTTCCACCAGTATTTGTAAGAATTGCTAAGGTTACCAGTGGTTGTATTAGAAGCAGACACGGTGTTAGGTAAACCGCATGTGTTCGTCATTGAATAGGTAAAGGTAGGCGTAACATTGCAGGCATTCCCTATCGAGGGTGCGAGCATGGATATAAGAACCAGACCTATAAGAAATTTTTTAAGCATTTAAAATGGGCTTTTAAACTTTAAAAAGTTGTATTGATATAGGTTGTGGATGTTAAATTCTTATTTCTGGTTCTGGGCGTTAAATGTAGTTGATTCGCGAAATTATTGTGTAAATGCATGATATTTGTGTATTGGAATTAGACTTACTTTCAGGGAATAGTGCAATACCTTTTTGGCAATCTAACTGATTGATAGTCATTGGGTATGTTGCGTTAAGTCTAATCATTTTTCTCAATTTGAGCAACTCTGTTTAAAAGTGCTAAAATGTTGGTATTTTGTGAACTGCAAAGATAGAAGCTTAAATTTACATTGCAAATTAAAATATGGCTGAAGCCCAATAAAACCTATAATCTACACGCTTTCAGAAGGATAAAATGTGCGGTAGATTTTTAGGGTTTTTGTAAAGAAAATGCTGTTAAAATGACCGATTTATTGTTTCACGAAAAAATATATCCAATCGGGGTAAAAAAGTAGGGGATAGCTGCGTTTTTTAAAAACGATAATTTTGTATGGTTGTCGGACCAGCGATGAATGAGAGTAAGAATGAAAATTAGAGAGAATGTAGGCAGTTATAGCCAGTAGTGTTAAATAGCTCTGCTACAGGCCAAACCCAAACCCCTAATTCCTAATTCCTCCAATTAGATATTCTTCAATTCAGAAACCAGCTCAGTCAGCGTCTTTTTGGCGTCGCCGAAGAGCATACGGTTTTTCGGACTGTAGAACAATTCATTTTCGATACCGGCATAACCAGCCTTCATGCTTCGTTTCATCACGATGGTATGTGCAGCGTCTTCGACATCCAGGATAGGCATGCCGTAGATTGGAGAGGCAGGATCGGTTTTTGCAGCTGGATTGACAACGTCGTTCGCCCCTACAATTAATACCACATCGGTGGTTTTAAATTCAGGATTGATATCGTCCATTTCTACCAGTTTATCGTAGCTAACATTACTCTCAGCCAGCAATACGTTCATATGACCAGGCATACGACCAGCTACTGGATGGATAGCGTATTTTACTTCAACACCTTCTTGTTCTAAAACCTGTTCGAGTTCGTGACACACGTGCTGCGCCTGAGCAACAGCTAAACCGTAACCAGGAACGATCACTACTTTTTTGCTGTATTTCATTAATACCGCAGCATCGCTGATACTCACTTCGCGGATACTTCCATTCATTGATTTGGCCTCGCCAGCAGCAGCTTTAGAACCACCAAAATTACCAATTAATACATTGGTTAATGAGCGGTTCATGGCTTTACACATTACAACGGTTAATAGGGTTCCGGCACTACCCACCAGGATACCACCAAACAACATTACTTTGTTATCGTATAAGAAACCACCCATTGCTGCGGCAACACCGGTAAATGAGTTAAGTAAAGATATTACAACTGGCATATCTGCTCCGCCAATCGGCATAACGAACAGCACACCGTAGATAAGCGATAAGCCAAGTATTAAGAATAAGACATTAGGATTAGTGATCATATCGAAAGATGCCGCGAAGGCAATTACCAGTATCACCAGCAATAAACCGATATTAACCACTTGTTGAAGCGGTAAAGTTTTATCTTTAATTTTCTCATCCAGTTTACCGAAAGCAATCATAGATCCGGCAAATGAAATACTACCAATCACCAGACCGAGGAAGATGATGAGCAGGTGCAAAGGCTCGGCATCATTGAAATTGCCGGCATGAGAAAGGTGATTGAATTCAACCAATGAAATTAGCGCAGCGCAAGCACCACCCATACCATTGAAGAAAGACACCATCTGAGGCATACCAGTCATTTTAACTTTTTTAGCCATTAGGGTACCTATAACGGTTCCTACGATTAGTCCCGCGAAGATCCAGATATGATTGCCCAGAGCTTTGCCTTCGTTTTCATACAGGAAGATTGTGCCAAAGATGGCCACGGCCATACCAACGGCTGCGATTAAGTTACCTCTTTTAGCGGTCTCAGGTTTTCCCAGCATTTTAATACCATATATAAAGGAGATTGATCCGAACATATAGAGGATATTAAGAATATTTTGTTTGACAGTAGGCGCAACTGCGGCAGTGTCAAGAAGTATAGTAGAATTTAAAATCGATTGCATAGTGTGTTATTTTTTCTTTTTCTTAAACATTTCCAACATTCTGTCGGTTACCACAAAACCACCGACAACGTTTAAGGTTCCGAGCACCACAGCGATAAAACCTAAGATGGTAGCGTAGAGGTTATCTGCTTGTCCCATGATGATGATGGCACCGATAATAACCACACCGTGAATAGCATTAGCACCACTCATTAAAGGGGTATGCAGCACAGAAGGTACTTTTTCGATCAGTTCGATACCAAGAAAAATCATCAGTATCACCAGGTAAACCATTAGTTGGTTATCTGATAAGAAAGCCAGTAGTTGTTCCATATTATTTTTTAAGTATTTCGCCTCCTTTAGCGATTAGAGTGCCTTTAGTAATTTCTTCTTCCATTTCCCATTTGAAGCCATCTTTAGTGGCCAGGTGGGTTAAGAAAGCATAGATATTTTTAGAATACGCTTCACTGGCGTTTTGAGCCAGAAGTGAAGGTAGGTTGAGTTCGCCAACAATTTTAACACCGTGTTTCACGACTACTTTTCCAGCTTCTGAAATTTCGCAGTTACCACCTTGTTCGACAGCCATATCAACGATAACGCTACCGAGTTTCATGCTTTTCACCATATCTTCGGTAATGAGCACAGGCGCTTTTCTGCCAGGAATCAGGGCGGTAGTAATAGCCACATCGGCGGCTGCCAGATGTTTGCCAAGAATTTCTCTTTGTTTAGCAAGCGTATCTTCGCTGGTTTCTTTCACGTAACCACCTTCAATTTTCACTTCACCGGTATCGAAACTGATGAATTTACCGCCCAGAGATTCAACTTGTTCTTTAGTTTCAGGGCGAATATCGGTCACTTCCACAACGGCGCCTAAACGTTTAGCGGTACCAATTGCCTGGAGTCCTGCAACACCAGCACCGAAGATCAATACCTTGGCTGGGGTAATGGTACCTGCGGCGGTCATTAGCATTGGGAAGATACGGGCAGAGTGGTGAGCGCCGAGTAAAACGGCTTTATATCCGGCCAGGTTAGCCTGAGAGCTGAGGGCATCCATGCTTTGAGCTCTTGAGATACGTGGAATAGCATCCATGCTGAACACACTTAATTTTCGGGTGTTTAGCGATTCTACCAACTGAGGATTGCTAAGGTGGTAAATGAATGAGAGAATGGCAGAACCTTCTTTCATCAGGGCAGTTTCGTCGCTTGAAGGCGCATTTACTTTAACGATGACATCAGATTGAGAACAAACTTCGGCAGCAGAATTCAGCACACTTGCTCCGGCAGCCTGATAGGCAGCATCAGAGAAATTGGAAGCAATGCCAGCACCTGATTCAACAAAGCATTGGAAGCCTTGTTTGATGAAGTTTTTAACGACATCCGGACTCAGGGCCACTCTATTTTCACCGGCCCTGCTTTCCTTAATAGTTCCTATTTTCATTTGAGGCAAATGTAGGGATTATTTTCAAATTTGCGCAGATGTGCAGGTTATGAAATCGTATATGATAGGTTTTAATGGTGTTATATGGGAAAAGACATTGTATCCTTTAAACGGAATAAAACCGGCACCGCTTGCACCGGCGAATACAACGGCGAATGAACCGGGGAATGAACCGGCACCGCTGGCACCGGTCTACCGGAAATCCTCGTTCTCTGATTTATGATTCGACAGTGCCGCTGGCACATCGATGATTATTTTCCAGAGGGAGTCCCAATAACGAATAACGAATAACGAATAACCAATAACCGTCCACGAAATATTGTTTTTTTAAAATTTAACAAATTCAACTACTTTTGCAGCACTTTTCGAAAAAATAAAAAATATTATGATCATAGGTGTTCCAAAAGAGATTAAAAACAATGAGAACCGCGTTGCGGTGACTCCTGCAGGTGTTGCGGAATTTGTTAAACATGGCCACACAGTTTACATTCAGGCAAATGCTGGTAATGGTAGTGGTTTTTCTGATGAAGAATATGCAGAAGCAGGCGCGAAAATGTTACCTACTATTGAAGAGGTATACGCGATTGCTGAAATGATTGTTAAAGTGAAAGAGCCAATTGAGAGCGAATACAAACTGATTAAGAAAGACCAGTTATTATTCACTTACTTCCACTTTGCAAGTCACGAGCCATTAACCAACGCTATGATTGCCAGCGGTGCTATCTGTTTGGCTTATGAGACAGTTGAGAAAGCTGACAGATCATTGCCATTATTAGTGCCAATGAGTGAAGTAGCTGGTAGAATGAGTATTCAGGAAGGTGCAAAATATTTAGAAAAACCATTGGGCGGTCGCGGTATCCTTTTAGGAGGCGTACCAGGTGTTAAACCTGCTGATGTGGTAGTTTTAGGTGGTGGTATCGTTGGTACTCAAGCGGCTAAAATGGCTGCAGGTTTGGGTGCTAAAGTAACCATCATGGATATTTCGATTCCAAGATTACGTCAGTTAGACGACATCATGCCAGCTAACGTACAGACTTTATATAGCAACAGTTACAACATCAGAGAGGCAATTAAGCAAGCTGATTTAGTGATTGGTGGTGTATTGATTCCAGGTGCTAAAGCGCCACACCTGATCACTAAAGACATGTTGAAATACATGAAGAAAGGTTCTGTATTAGTAGACGTTGCGGTTGACCAGGGCGGATGTTTTGAGACAACTAAAGCGACCACGCATGCTGATCCAACGTATGTGATTGACGATGTTATTCACTATTGTGTAGCTAACATGCCAGGTGCAGTGCCATACACTTCAACATTAGCATTAACCAACGCAACATTACCATACGCTTTAATGCTTGCTAACAAAGGCTGGAAAGACGCTTGCAAAGGCAACGCCGAGTTATTGTTAGGCTTAAACGTTGTTAATGGTAAAGTGGTATACAAAGGCGTATCAGAAGCCTTCAATCTGCCATACACACCGGTTGAACAAGTTTTATAATATTTATCACAATATAAATATATAATCCCTGGCGAGCAATCGCCGGGGATTTTTTTGTGGGATGGCTGATAGCGGCCACAGGTTTGGGATGGATGGGATGGTCCAACGTATAACCGCTGGACCCACGGTCCGTGGTTCTGTCATGATTCCCCGGCACCGCTGGCACCGGGCTACTAAATAAAACCATATTTTCTTTTGAAGATGTTTCTGCAGTGCCGCTGGCACATCCAAGATCATTCTCAGGCGCCAGCCCCCTAAATCCTAAA
>JAIXYV010000036.1 GCA_027490055.1 Bacteroidota bacterium
GCAGTCGCTTTGCCTGGCGCTGGTTATAATACCCTGAGGGCGCGCATCGCTAACCTCGGACTCGATATACAGGACTTCCCAGACAGTGTTGTCATGGAGCTGATATGGAATGGGATCGGTACCATCGGAATGCCTTCAACGGGCAGTAAAGGTTGTGTGGATACCACCGGCTTCGGGCACGAACTCGACTGGTATTATAGAATGACTTCTGTCACTATTCTCAACTATAAAGACACGAGTTTGCTGCCAGCAGATTCTGTCATGATTGGCAGTAAATATGTTAAAGCCTATGGATTTCAACCAAAATGCAATGGGTCTTATACTATTTTCAGAAGTGTAGAAAGTTACTTCCCTTCATGGTGCCCACTGGCTGATGTGGTGGCTTTGGCCGTTGGTTTTGATGCTAAACTGGAAGTGCCAGATTCGATTATCTGCCGTGGTCGTTTGGTAGAGGTTATCCCTGATTTCAGATATTTCGATATCAATCAACCCCTGACTTACGCCCTGGATTCTATAGAATATTGGTTGGACCGCGAGAGTCAGGCAGGTGCCAATAACAGGGAAGGTGTAACAGTTTGGGACCTTAGCAAAGAAGATGATAACACTTCAAACCCAGCAACTATTTTTGGGTCTTTCCCTTATGTGAAAAAAGGCTACGGCAATCCGGGTTTCTTAATCGGTAATGAGCCTGGTGCTATTTATTATAAAACACCGGGAGTCTATACGCTAAGAGTGACAAGTACCGATAGTAACTACTGTCCGGATACAATTTCTCAGCGTATTTATGTTACGGGACCAAAGGCTGCTTTCTATACCGATGTCACCACGCCAAACTGTAAAACCATCCTCGAGTTTTTCGATACGTCGTATGTGATCGATCCTTGTGTCAAAGCAGGACAATCGCCATGCGATAATATTATTAAATGGGAAATCGATTGGGGTGATGGCTCTATTCCTCTGCTCTACACCAAAGAACTGCCTAAACAAATCGGACACGATTATCAGAAAAATGGATACTACCGCATTACGCTGTATATCGAAAGTATTCTTGGCTGTCGTGACTCTGTATCGAAACTGGTGTTTATTCCCGGACCAAGTCCGATTTATACGCCTGTCACCAGCCTGACTATTTGTGTGAACGATTCGGTGACATTCCATAACCTGACACCTTACTCTACCGGCTCTTCTCAATGGTTGTGGAACTTTGGCGATGGCTTCTACAGTCCGCAATACGACACTGGTCTCATTGCTCACCAATACACCCGAACCGGTACTTTTGATGTCTTCTTAAATCAATACGATAGTATCGCTAATTCTGGTAAATACTGTCCTGCTATCTACCCTGATCTCAAAGCTGGTCAGCAAAAAATTACTGTCACAGTTCTGCCTTATGATACCGTTAAATTGTTTGCCAATCCAATCATTGTTTGTATCGGTGATACGATCAATATTTCGGCGACTTTGAAAACAGTTTCTAACTATAAAAAATACAACTGGAACTTTGGCAAGGATATTATCAGTACTTCTGATTTAACACTTAAAGCTGTGCCGAGAAGAAAAGGTAGTTTCCTGGTGACATGGGCCGCCGATACCATTGGTATCAACACAGGTGTTTGTCCGGATTACGACTCTATCACGGTATATGCCGATAGTGTCATGGCAGATTTTATCATCAGTAAAAAAGATGCGCCTGAATTCTGTTTCACCAACCGCTCTAAATGGGCTGTAAGTTACAGATGGGGCTTCTTCCACGATACGGATATCACCGTTAGAAAACTGCAGTTTAAACAAGATGCCACACAGGCGCTCAACGATTCTGTGATATGCCGCAACTTTATCGATCATGTCGGTATTAACTGGGTCTGCCTCGAAGCCACAAATGCGCTGGGCTGCATGGATACGGTCTGCAAAAAGATTGTCAATGATTACGAAATGGCCATTCAACCGCCCAATGTGTTCACACCGAATGCCGATGCCTTTATTGGGACAGATAGAGATGGCTTGCCAGGGAATGAAGTGTTCAATATCTATTGCAAAAATGTGGTCTATTACCATTTAACCATCTACGACCGCTGGGGTGTCAAAGTCTTTGAAAGCGACAATGATCAGTACGATTGGAACGGACGGGTTCTCAATACTGGCTATATGTGCCCTGATGGGACGTATTATTACATCCTCGATTACCGCTATAAAGGTCGCGATGAAAACGAACCACTCATCAATGGTGTGGTTAGAATTATCCGTTGATTACTTTCCGTATTTTCCGTTTTTCAATAAGCGGCATTTAAATATCTTTGCGGCATGCAACTGGAAACGTACATTAAATCGGGCATTGCTGAAGCAATCGCCAGTCTTTATGGGGAAACAGTAGATGCAGAGACTTTGAAACTCGAATCTACAAACCCTGATTTTAAAGGTGATTTCACCTTTGTATGCTTTCCGTACGTGCGGTTGTCTAAAAAGAAACCAGAAGATACGGCTGCCGAAATAGGCGCTTTCCTTAAAGAATCTATCCAACAGGTTGATGGCTTTAATGTGGTCAAAGGTTTTCTGAATATTGAAATCAGTGATGCCTACTGGCTCGAAAGATTTGCCGTACACGTGCTCGGTATCTCCCGCAAAAACTCTGGTAAAGTAATGGTGGAGTATTCTTCGCCAAACACCAATAAGCCGCTTCACCTCGGTCATATTAGAAACAACCTCCTGGGCTATAGCGTCTCTCAAATCCTTGCTGCCTCGGGGTATGAAGTGGTAAAAGCCAATCTGATCAACGACCGTGGTATCCATATCTGTAAAAGTATGCTGGCATGGAAACACTATGGTAAGGGCGAAACCCCTGAATCAAGTGGCATGAAAGGCGATCATCTGGTAGGGAAGTATTATGTTGAATTTGATAAACAATACAAACAACAAATCGCTGATCTCTTAGCCACCGGTGTCGATAAAGAAGCGGCTGAAAAGGAAGCGCCTCTGATGAAGGAAGCTCAGGAAATGCTCAGACAATGGGAGGCAGGTAACGATGAAGTTATTACTCTCTGGAAAATGATGAACGCCTGGGTGTATCAGGGTTTTGACGTGACCTACAAAAATCTGGGTGTCGAGTTCGATAAATTCTACTACGAAAGCAATACCTATGTGCTGGGTAAAGATCTGATTGAAGAAGGTCTGTCTAAAGGTGTTTTCTTTAAGAAGGCTGATAACAGTGTATGGATAGATCTTACCGATGAAGGTCTGGATGAAAAACTGGTACTAAGAGGTGATGGCACTTCTGTCTATATCACCCAGGATATCGGTACTGCCCAACTGAAATACGACGAATACCACTGCCAAAAATCTATCTATGTGGTAGGTAACGAACAGGATTACCACTTCAAAGTGCTGTTCCTGATTCTTAAAAAATTAGGCAAAGAATGGTCGGATGGTCTGCACCACCTTAGCTATGGCATGGTGGATCTGCCTTCTGGTAAAATGAAAAGCAGAGAAGGTACTGTCGTTGATGCCGATGATCTGATGGCAGATATGATTGTTGCTGCCCGCGAAAAAACAGAAGAACTCGGTAAAACAGATAATCTATCAGACGCTGAAAAAACTGAATTATACACCACCCTCGGTCTGGGTGCACTTAAGTTCTTTATCCTTAAAGTTGATCCTCAGAAAAGAATGTTGTTCAATCCTGAAGAGTCTATCGACCTTCAAGGTGATACGGGACCATTCGTTCAGTATACCTATGCCCGTATTCAAAGTATGTTCAGAGCCGCTCAGAATGAAGATGTCAATGCCAAATTCACTATTGAATCGGGACGCGAAAGTGAAATTAACCTGATTAAGAAATTACTGGACTATGAAGCAGAGGTGCTTAAAGCTGCCTCTACCTACAGTCCGGCAATTATTATCGCTTACGCACTGCAACTGGCTAAAGCCTTTAACCGCTTGTACAACGATGTGTCTATTCTGAAAGAGAGCAATGTCGAACTGAGACGATTCAGATTGAAGCTGGCGGGCGATACGGCCGCTACCATCAAACAATGTCTGAGTCTCATCGGTATGCAATGCCCTGAGCGCATGTAATTAGTGCATCACCAGTAATTTTCCGCTGACGATTTCTTGTTTTCGCTGTACTTGCACCGAGTACAGACCGCTGTTAAACTGACTGACATCGACCTGTGTTTGATTGCCGTTAAGGCTACTGTTTTCAAACATCAGTCTGCCGCTCATGTCGTAGATTCTCAAACTCTGAACCTCTTCGCTGAATTCGAAATACACCAGTTCTGAGGCAGGATTTGGGAAGAACCGCATATGCCAGTTGCTGCCTAATATGATTTCGTTCTTCTGCTTCTGCTTCACCTGTTCGCGAATAATACTGCTGTCTCTGACTTGCAAACTGTCAGCTGTCTTGATTGGATCTTGTGTTTTAGGACAATTGGATTCTGAGTATTTAATAATGGTTTTTACCATCAGGTCGTTCAGAAATTCTACATCGCTTTTACCGCCAGTGGGTAGTAAATGTCTGCCGCCGATATTACTATCATCGGTAATATACAAATACTCACCATTACTGATTATTGCCATATACTTTAACAGGAATTCTGTTTGCTGATTGATGCCACTGGCTGCTACTGGTACTAAGCGTATGCCTTTTGCTGCCGCTATTAGTATGGCTTTGTTCAATCGCGCTTGTATCTCTGGATCGACATGCGGAGGGGCGTCTAAAAGGATGAATAGAATCTTGGTACCTGCTTCGTCAGACCACTTGAGTTCTTGGATACAGGCTTCTAAACCAAAATCAACCGCCTCCGGAAAATCGCCACCACCGCTGGCGTATTGGTGCGAAATAAAGTCAATGGTGTTGACCGGATTTGAGGTGAGTGGTTGCACCCTGGTAACATAATCGTCGCCGTGGTCTTTGTAAAAGACCGAGCCGGTATAAATATCCATGCAGAGGCGTTCTTTTTTAATGCGACTGACCACGTCTATCAGTTCGCGTTGCAGAAATCTGATCTCGTCGCCCATACTGCCCGTAGCGTCTACCATAAAGCCTATCTCGATACGCTGAGTGGTAACTTTGGTGGTTTGAAGGCGAATGGCGGTATTGTTTAAATAAGTGGTATAATCGGATATGGGATAGGAAGCGCCATTGTACAGTACCTCCAGGTCTTTTGCCTCGAGAACAGCACTGTCTTTTGTAACCATTGGCCATAGATAGGCTTTGCCGTTGATGTCGGTAACCGACTCCCACAACGTTTCGGTACCATTCTTTAATTTCACTTTTGCAAAGGGTAGGAGTGCGCCGTTCTGATCTGTAATCTGAAGGCAGTTGAGCGATTTAGGATACAGGCCCCAGGTGCGCATGTGCGCTGAGATGGCGTTGGACTGATTGGTTCTTTTCCAGTCTTTCCAATGGTCGAGATCGCGCCAGTGGCCTGCTGTTACCTGACCCGGACGGTTGGGGTCTGGATCTCTATCGGCTGAACTTTTAGATACTTCAGCAACCTCTATATACTCTGAACTACCATCGGTTCTGCTGCCTCTGCCTACAACGCCAGATCTGGTAGCTGTAGTACCTGCGGCATAAGCAGGAGTGCTTGTTGCACCTCTGATGCCCGACTTTTTGGCAGACGAAGAAGCATGACGTTTCTTGCCATAGCGCTTGTGTTTTCTGGATCGTTTGCTTTTGTGTTTAGACCGGGATGTCGATGTGCTGGAAGATTTTGCACTGCGTTTTACTTCTGTTTTGCTTACCCTTAGTTTCGCACCAGCCATATCCGTTAAATCTCCAGATGAAATGCTGCTATAGCCAACATTGTTTTGAAGTTTTCCAGTTGTTATTCTTGGGAATGCTAAAGATAAATTGATCTCGTTGGTGCCCGGGTAAACAGACAAAGCGTCTAATCTCTGGTCTTTGCAATCGACTTTACTAATGATCATGTCGTATTGCCCTGGTTTAAGATCGATAGAGTAATAGCCTGCCTGATGACAAATAGTACTGCCAACGATTTTTCCAGACTGCTTAAAGACTAAAGTAAAGGCTGTGTCGTTAGGCACACTTAAGTTGGAAACCCGGCCTTTAATGGTGGCCTGCTGCGAAAAAGCAGGGATGCAAAACAAAATAGTTAAGAGGATAAAAATAGCTTTCATAATATTTTAGACAATTGTAATTGGTATAATGCTTCATACCTTTGCATAAAAAAAAGTAAATTGAAAAAAGGAAAATACCAGCATTACAAAGGTCACCTCTACGAACTCGTCGATATAGCAAGACATTCAGAGACCCTCGAAGACATGGTTGTCTACCGTCAGTTGTATGGCGAGCGTAGCTTGTGGGTGCGACCAGCTGCCATGTTTTTTGAAACAGTCACTATCGATGGCAAAGAAGTGCCCCGATTCGAAAAGGTGGAAGATTAGTGCCCCGACTTAACCGCAGTCTCTGTTAAGACAATGTTTTTAGCAGCATAAATGCGTTTTACTTTGAATGCAAACCAAGCCAGGTAAGCAAAACAGAAGACTGTTACTATGTATGAACTGTGCGCATCGTAATGGTCTGCCAGATACCCCTGGAATGGTGGTACAATGGCACCTCCAAGAATCATCATGATCAATAGGGAAGAACCCTGATTGGTGTGTTTGCCCAGACCGCCAATTGCTAATGAGAAAATACAAGGCCACATCACCGAACAGAATAAACCGCCACTCATAAAGGATAACAAGGCGACATTTCCAGTGGTCAATAAACCTACTACCATCATAATAGCTGCAGCACTGGCCAGATACAATAAGGTCTTGGAGGCATCTTCGCCAGAAATGATAAATAAGAAGATTGCAAAGAACACATATGGTAAATAGCTGATGAAGTCGCTGGTATCATAAGAGTTGATATTGTTAACAATAAACACGACAGCAAATGCCACTAAAGGCACTGCAATCTGAGCAATAATTTTTCCAGTCTTGCCGAGATTGAATACACTGATTGCACCCGTCCATCTGCCTATCATTAAACTACCCCAGTACAAAGAAATATAAGGTGCAATTTTAGTGTGGTCTATTCCTTTAATAGAAGGCATCTCAAGTAAGGCGCCCATATTACTTTGAATACTTACTTCAACGCCAACATATAAGAAGATACCAATCATTCCTAACATTAGTTGAGGGTATTGCGTAATGTTAAATTTATCAGAACCTTCGCCTTCCGTTTCTTCAATTTTCGGCAGTTTGCTGAACTGAATTAAAGCAGCACATAAAATAAATAAACCAAAAAGAATCATGGCTGGCACTTTAACAGCTTCAATACCCATAGCCTCAGGTTTAGGGGCTGTAACGCTGCCAAATAACGCAATACTCAAAAGAACTGGGCCAATGGTAGTACCAAATGAATTGATACCGCCGGCTAAACTTAAACGGTGAGCACCATGTGCCTTATCGCCGAAGTTGGCAACAAATGGATTGGCAACAATCTGCTGAAGCGCAAATCCAAGTCCGATTACAAATAAAGCAAGGAGTAAAAAGGCGTATGAATTGAGGTTAGCAGCCGGAATAAAGAGCAAAGCGCCGATTGCAGAGAGTAATAAGCCCGCAACCAGTCCTTTTTTATAACCGATTTTGTTGAGTGGATCGCCGATTTTTACCGAGAGGCCGAAGTAGATCAGCGAACCAACAGCATATGCCATATAAAATGCAGAATCTACCCATTGTGATTGAAACTGAGTGAGATGGAATTTAGCTTTAAATAGTGGAATTAGAATTCCATTGCTGGCAGCCACAAAGCCCCAGAAAAAAAACACGGTAATAATGACAATAAAAGTAGAATTAATCTTTTGCGTTTGGTTCATGTTTTCAAATAAAAGCAGATAATCTTACAAAAAAAATTATTTTTTAAATTGTGCGATAAAACTTATGTTTGCATTATAAAACATACTTAAAAATTTAGGCATTTATGAAAAAATTAATTTATTCAGGTTTAGTAGCATTCGTAGCTGCAGCGGTAATGACCGGCTGTGGTGACGATGGTACAGGTGGAGGAACAACTACAGGTCCTGTAGGTCCATCTATCGAGTTTCAAACTAACACAGGTACTTTCAGTGGTTACACTTTCGCAAACGGTAGTGCTGAAATTGGAACAGTTATCAAAATCGGTTCTAAAATCACTCACAGTGGTGATGTTAATCTGAAAAGTACTAAAATGACTGTTAAATACAACAATCAGGCTGAGCAATTAGTAGGTACTGACTCTATCATTGCTGGTAACACCAAAACTTGTAACAGAGATTACAATTTTACATTACCACAAGATAAAGGTACTTATGTTTTCACTGTATACGCTACAGACAAAAACGCAACTACTAAATCTGCTTCTATCACTATCCAGGCTTATGGTCCATTGTTAGACAGAGGTTCAGGGCACAGAGTATACAGCCTAAAATCTGTTAATTTCTTCAGTGCTTTCGATTTGTTAGCTGGTGAATCAATCACTGCTTCAGGTACTGCTAACTTAGCTCTTAGAGATATCGTTGACGGTTCTACTAACACTGCTTTAAGCAAAACCTGGAACACTGGTAACGGTACTCAATTCGTTATGTCAGGTGCTGATGGTAAATTAAACGGTAAAGTATTCTCTCAGTTCTTAAACGAAGCAGACATCAAAGCTGCCTGGGATGCTGCTCCAAATAAGACTTCAACCATCACTGGTGTTGACATCAACAAATTAATCATTGCTAAATCAACCAGAAACAGTGTAACATCTTACTACCTAATCGGTATCGATGATGTTCAGGACAATGCTGGTTCTGAAGATGATTACTACGAATTCCACTACGTTCAATAATAGAACCCGATATTCAATAAAAAAAGCCTCATTAATTGAGGCTTTTTTTATGTTCAGGAGTATTTGGTCCGGCAGATCTGTAAAATAAAAAACTCAGTACTGTTTAGTACTGAGTTTTTTTTATCCAATGTCCCGATTAAAGATTACTCTTCAGTCTTTTTCTTGGTGGTTTTTTTAGCCGCAGCTGGTTTGGCCGCTGCTGGCTTAGCTGCTTTTGGAGCAGCTTTTTCTTTTTTAGGTTTTGCCTCATTTGTCGCAGAAGCGGCTTTTGCCTTCGCTAATAAACTCGGTCTCGGACGGCTTACACCATAACTTCCAGATCTGATTTTACCTTTTTTTGATTTTTTGTCTCCTCTTCCCATAATTAATGTTATTTTTAGCAAATCTATAGGAATTTTAAGTATTTAACAATAGTTTAATAATCCACACTGTCCATTCTTTCGTCTATCAAACTTTGCTAACTCCCGCTTTTATCCTTTATTTGCATACATCTAAGCCGGTGAGAAAAACATTCCTTAAAAATTTAATTCTGCTTCAGGGTCTCAACCTGATCATTAAACCTTTTTGGCTACTGGTCATCGATCGCAAAGCTCAGATCCTTCTCGGTCCGTCTTACGCACAATACTACATCGTTTTTAACCTGGCAGTTGTTCTAAATATTCTCCTCGATATTGGTATCCAAAGTTTTAGTAATACCGGTGTAGCGGCAGATAAACAGTTTTTTAAAGTTAACTTTAAACAAATTGTTCTGGCAAAACTCTTCCTGTCTTTACTCTACTTCGCCGCAGTCATGGGTGTGGGTCTCAACTCAGGCATGGGAGCCAAACTTCTGCTCATCATCGCAATCAACCAAATCCTTACTTCCTTTGTCCTGTACTTCAGAACCAATATCAATGGTCTGCATTTCTATACTATAGATAGCATCCTGTCTGTTAGTGATAAATTCTTTGGTATTCTCTTCTGTATCGCTTTGTTCTATTCTGATATGATCGATGTCTTCTGGTTTGCCTACGCTCAGTTAAGCGCAACTGTCATATCTTTCCTGATTGCCTTAGTCCTCAACATTAAATATTACAGACAAATAGAACGATCGGATAATCTTGCTACTTTTAGTTTTAAAGGCCTGCTCCTTAAAAGTCTGCCCTTCGCTCTGCTCTTTGCCCTCATGGGCTTCTATACCCGAATGGATGTTTTAATGATGAACTGGCTTCTGCCTGATGCGGTTTTCCATTGTGGTATCTATGCTCAGAGTTTCAGATTCCTCGATGCTGCAGCCATGTTCGCTATGCTGTTTTCGGGACTCCTTTTGCCGATGTACGCGCGACTGCTAAGCGCCAGGGAGGATGTCAGACCGCTCTCAAATTTAGCGTCTACCGTTCTCGCTCTGGTGTCCATCACAGTTGCCTCAAGCGCTGTCTTTTTCGGCGAAGACCTCTTGTACTATATGTATAAAATTAACGATGTCGAACAATTGAGATTGTCGGCCTCTGTCTTCGGGAATATCATGCTGGCCTTCATTCCTATGAGTCTAATTTTTGTTTTTAGTACCCTTCTAACAGCCAAACGGGATTTGCTTTACCTCAATATTTTTGCCGCAGCTGCTCTAATCTGTAACCTGGTGCTTAACCTGATTCTTATTCCGAAATACCAGTCATTCGGCGCGTCTGTAAGTTCTCTATGTACCCAAAGTTTATTCGCTTTGCTCTGTATTGGTCGCTGTTTTTACTTGTTTAAATTTAAATTGACGATGAAAGAGTCTTTGAAATTTGCTGTGTTTATCGGCGCTCTTACTGGCCTGAGTTTCGTGGTGAAAAGTTTGCAAAGTCTCGAACTCGTTCTTTTAACTTTCGGAGCGGGAGCAGTACTAATCGCATTTGCTGTTAAAATCATCGATTGGCGTCAATTGTTGATCACTTTTAAGCGACCATCACAATAAAATTAATAGGATTTAGTTAGTCGCATAAGTGCACAAAATCACTATTTTTGCACCTTATATTAAAAAAATCTTTATTTAATGCAGAATTCGTTTGAAGAAATAGGAAATGGTCTTATCACTTTTAAAGATGTGGTGGCCTTGTTCTCTAGGTGGAGAAAGCAACTGATTATTCTTGGTGTCTTGTCGGTAATTGTTTCATCGGTGGTGTCTTACATGATTACTCCGAAATATCAGTCTACTGTTATTTTTTATCCAACAACCAACAATTCCATCAGTAATGCACTCCTGACAGATCTTAATCAACGTCAGAAAGATCCTCTTGAATTCGGTGAAGAGGAAGAGGCTGAAAAAGCATTGCAGATTTTACAATCAAGTAAGTTGACCGAGAGACTGGTGCGCAATTACAAATTGATGGAGCACTATAAAATCGATCCGAATAGCAGCATGAAGAAAATGAAACTGGCCAATAAAATCGGTTCAAACTTTAGCTTCAGTCGCACGCGCTACCTGTCTATCCGTGTAGATGTATTAGATGAGGATCCTAAGAAAGCGGCTGAAATGGCGAATGGTATTCTGGATCTGTACGACTCTATCAAAAATGAAATTCAACTCGAAGTGGCTGTGCCGGCGCTGGACATCGTAAAACGTCAGATGCAGGCCAAAGAAAATGAAGTGAACAATATCAAAACTGAACTTTATAAATTGGGTACCGAGGGTGTAACTAACTACGAAGAACAATCTCGTGCGCTTGCCGAAGAAATGTATAAAGCCCGTGCCAAAGGGGATATGAGAAGGGTAGACGACCTGATGGTTCAGCAGAAAACCCTCGTTCAGTTTGGTGGTCAGTTTACTGCTCTAACAGAAACCCTTCAACTCGAACTCGATAAGTTATCCGACCTGAAAGCGAAATACGAACGCGCCGAAGTGGATGTGAAAGAAACTCTGAAAAATAAATTCACTGTTAGTGCCGCCGATGTGGCAGAACAAAGAGCCTATCCAGTAAGAAAACTAATTGTTCTGGTAACGCTTATCTGTACCATCCTGGCTTCTGCTGTTTTCTTTGCTATCTACGAAAAACTCAAAAAGCCTGCTCAAGCTTGATCTTCGAACCGGTCATACTGGAAAAGAAAGACTATAAATACATCTACCTAGCCTCTGTGATAGGTATAGGACTAGGTTTGCTTAGCAGTGTCCTCGAATTATATGTCCTTGCCCTAATTCCTCTGGCTATCGGGATGGTGTTTCTTTGCTATTACAAACCTGCCTTCTATGCTTTGCTGATTTGCTTCATGGTGCCACTATCGATTTTTTTCGATGATGTGGGTGGTGGATTCGGATTGTCTTTGCCAACCGAACCAATGATTTGGCTGCTGTTTATCATGTATCTCTACAAAAGTCTGATCAATGGTAAATTCGATACCCGTTTAATGAAAATGCCTCTTGTGGCTTTTATTCTGATTAATTTGATTTGGATGACCATTAGTGCTTTTGCCAGCACTATGCCTTTTGTGTCGCTCAAATATCTTTTGGCCAGATTCTGGTTTGTGACAGTTTTCTTTTTCTTTCTGCTCAATATTTTTAGTAATCAAACTTACATAAGGCGTTTCCTAAGCTATATGCTTTACGGCACTTTTATAGTCGTGGCATTTACCCTGTTTAAACATGCCGGCGAAGGTTTCTCAAGAGGCTGGGGCTATGCCATTATGAAGCCTTTCTTTGGCGATCATACCATCTATTCGGCTTATATCTCTTTCTTTGTTCCAGTGGCGATCATGTTTGCCGCTCGTGGTAACTGGTTTAAGTTTTCTATTTTACATCGAAGTGTCTTTGCTTTGATTGCTTTAGTACTAATTGTAGGCATCATCTTTTCGTATACCCGTGCTTCGTGGATCAGTTTAATTGCAGCTTTTGCCTTCTACCAGGCGATGCGCTTTAAAGTGAAATTCAAACACCTGATGCTGGTACTTTCTCTGGTGGCTTTTGTTGGTTTTATCAAACAAGATCAGATCTTATACAGTCTGGAAAGTAATAAACAGGGTAGTGCCGATGATTTGGAATCGCATGCTCAGTCGGTTTCTAATATCACTACAGATCCTTCAAATCTGGAACGAATGAACAGATGGCATTGCGCTATTCTGATGTTCAAAGAAAAACCAGTCTTTGGGTTCGGTCCAGGTACCTACACCTTCCAATATGCACCTTTTCAGCGACCAGAGGATTTAACTTTAATTAGTACCAATAGCGGCGACTTAGGGAACACACATTCAGAGTATTTTAATGCACTCTCAGAAATGGGTTTAATTGGCTTTATTACCTGGTTAGGTGTCTTTCTGGCATCTGTATTTACTGGAATGCAAATCGTCTACGATGAAAGTAAGGAGCCCTGGAAACGCTCTATGGCAAAGGCTTTGCTGCTGGGACTAATAACCTATTATGTCCATGCCTTCCTCAATAACTTCAGTGATTTTGATAAGATTGCCGCTCCTCTCTGGGGCTTTATGGCGGTGTTGGTCGCGCTGAAATATTACCACTACGACGAAAAAGGCAGAGCTTACCCTGTATAACCTTCGTACCCGCGGTCCACGGTCAACCCACACCTCCGGTCCACAATCAACCCACACCAGCGGTGTTGAACAATCATTAATCGGATACGGTTTCCATTGGTAAGCCGGTGCCAGCGGTGCCGGGAAATACAACGAGAATTAAAATCTCGAAAATAGTACTTTCAAATGTTTCCGTTTTAATGATTTGTTTTTAGAGGTGTAACTAATAAAATCATACTTTTTTTCTCTCATCCACTTGCCACCCATTAAAGAGCCTGATTGTTTATACACCTTTACGGATACAGCCATGATGCCCAGTCCTGCCAAGGCATTCAGCGCTGGGTTGGCGTCCTGCGACTTGTAAAAAAAGTAATTGATGCCTATCGCCATGGTAATGCTACCCGCCAATATGCCCAAATAGCCTTTTAATACATAAGAAGGTTTTTGCTATTCTGATTCTATATATGTCATTTACATTTAATGTATCAGTTCGCAAAGTCGAAACATTATGAATCTTTACAATACTATCATTGATGAAATACAATTTCCCCTGATGGTATTTGCCTTGTTTATCGTATAACCTAATTCTGGCCGATTCTTTAATGATATGCGAGGATTGACGACCTGTTTTTGAAAGAATGATAAGGTAGCGGTGAGCCGTGTCGTTGCTTATGCCCTGAGCATAACCATTCCATGCGCCTACTAATAAAAACAACAAGAGGAATGGTCTTAACATACTATTAATAACATTCCTCTTGGGCTGGCCCCCAAATGGGAACCGCTTTTTATTAATGAGTTTACAAGGCTTTTATAATATCCTCCAATTGTTGATTGGTGCAGGGTGTTAAAGCTGTATTGCTGAAATCTACTAATGTGTCATCAGTAAATGTTATCTCAAGCACTGCGTAGGCCAGATCGTCATCTCCGGGACCAGTTTGCTTGTAGACCAGTATTTTCGCTGTTTCATTTAGTGGTAAGGAATACCCTGTTTTTAGTACGCCTTCACTATTGTCCCAGTAACACCAGGCGCAACTGTTATAGTTCTTAAATAATAGTAATGCTGTGCTGTTGGTGTCTTTACAATGTCCTGGCAGTTTTATTCTGAATTTGGAAATGATGGTTTTGAATTTGTTCATTTCGCGGTCGATATTGCAATAGCCAAATTTAAAATAGTTGAACTGCGCAAAATACTTGGTTCTTTGTCCTCCTCCCTGAACAGTGTCTTTTACTTGTTCAATAGGCACCGAATCCTGCTTCACCCAGTCAATTTTATTAAAACTGTCATCAAGATTTGGTTCGCCATTCCAGAAGTCCATAGCCTCGTTGCCTGCATTTGCTTTAGGAATGAAAATCTGAAAAGTAGATCCTGATTTCAATTTTAATTCTTCGCCATTCTGTCTCGGCATAATGTAAAACATACCGCCCGACTCTAACAGGGCATTGCCTGAAGTAACAGTGATACCAGAAAATAGCATATCCGCTTTGTTCATGTACTCTCTTAGCTCTACCGTAACATTCCCTGTCACTGCGCTACCATTCTGGTGTACCAAGGAACTCGGAGCAAAATAAAATTTAGAACCCTTAGCCCCGGTTATCAAAGCACCCAATGTATTGTCAAAGGTGAAACTTTGAGACGTGGGCTTTGCACTGGCAAAGGTGTTTAATGGATTGAGCTTACTGCCCTTACTGCCGCCAGAGGTGTTATTGACGATAACGGTGGTGCGGTCTTTTTTACAGCTGGCAAGTGTTACTAAACCTGCGGCTATAACAGCGGTGAATAAATAATGTGATAGTTTCATATAGTATTGTATTTAAAATTCTGTTGGACATTTTCTATATCGGTCTTTACTGTTTCCTTGGATATTGAATCCGAAATTGCAACCTATATAGACTTGATTGATGGGCGTGTCGTAAATGATTTGCTTGCGACCCGAATAGCGGAGTCCGGTAAATATCTGAAGGAAATTATGCTGCCCTGTTGGTATACGACAGCCAAGTCCGGCTTGACCCTGCACTCTGAAATCTGGCCAGTAAGCATTGTCAATGACACGGTTAATAAAAGTTTCTTCGCCCCATCGTCTGAATAAGAGCTGCGGACCGGCAAAGGCGTATAGTTTGGCGCCTCTGCTGTTTGGATTAAATAAATAATTCAAGCCTAAATCTATTTCGCAGTTGCGGATACTCGCTTCTGTCATTCGTGCATTGCCTTCCAGATAGTTTAATTGAAACGTACTACGAGACGCCGAAATGGCAGCATCTGCAAACCAATGTTGATTGAATTGCGCAAAGCCATATACACCTATCGCTACCTGAACTTGCTTACTTGTCTGCCTTTGTAAACTTTGTTCTGAATTGTTATTACTCGAAAAATAATTCAACTCTGTTTTAATACTTCCACCAAGACCGTATCTCTGAGAATAGACAGTCTGGCTAACCAATAAACCGATTATAACAATGGCGAGTTTCATACCTCAATAGACTCGGTAAGCCCAAAGAAAGTGACTTGTCTTGTAGAATTAAAACATAAAACACAGATTGTCAGGGTTTAAAATTTTGATTGAACCAGTATAACCGTCGGACCCGCGGTCCACGGACAAAACAATACCAGGGTGAGTCTGTGTGTGAGTCTGAGTTTGAGTTTGAGTGCGAAGAAATAAAAAAGAGAGATCAAATGCCGCTTTCGCTTACATTCTCACTCTCTTTTTTGGTGCCCAGGACCGGAGTCGAACCGGTACGGGGGTGAACCCACAGGTGTTTGAGACCAGCGCGTCTACCAATTCCGCCACCTGGGCATTACCTTTTTTAAAGGTCTGCAAAGGTAATTTTTAAAAACAATTCTGCAAATGTTTTTTTATTGGATTAGCTTCTTTTTTTTAGAGCTCAGGTTTTTCAGAAATGCCATCGGTCTGGGGCAGAGTGTTGACTTTTATCTGATAACTTTTATCCGATTAATACTAATATTGCAACATGAATATTCTTATTCTGGGAAGCGGTGGAAGAGAACATGTCTTCGCTACTAAAATCAGCGAAAGTCCGCTTTGCCAAAAACTATTTATTGCTCCCGGTAATGCCGGTACCGCTGCCTGCGGTCAAAACCTGAATGTGTCTCCTCTCGATTTTCCTGCCATTGAAAAAGTGTGTATCGACCATCAAATCGATATGATTATTCCTGGTAACGAAGACCCTCTGGTTGCCGGTATCGTCGATTTTGTAAAATCTACTGAGTCAATTAAACATATCCTTATCCTCGGTCCCTCTAAAGCCGGTGCCATGCTCGAAGGTAGTAAAGACTTCTCTAAAGTGTTTATGCAAAAACATGGTGTGCCAACTGCCGCTTACCTAAGCGTTACAGCTGAAACTTATACTGAAGGTTGCGAATTCCTAGAGTCACTTAAAGCACCTTATGTGCTTAAAGCAGATGGATTAGCCGCCGGTAAAGGTGTGCTTATCGAAGCCGATCTTAATCAGGCTAAACAATCGTTACATGATATGCTCCATGGTAAATTCGGTGCCGCTGGCAATACGGTTGTAATTGAAGAGTTTCTTCACGGTATCGAAATGAGCTGCTTTGTACTCACTGATGGTACCGATTATATGCTACTGCCAGAAGCAAAAGACTACAAAAGAATAGGAGAGGGCGATACGGGTTTAAATACCGGTGGAATGGGTGCTGTTTCTCCAGTGCCTTTTGCCGATGAAGCATTCCTGGATAAAGTTAAAACGACTATTGTAGATCCAACAGTAGCAGGGTTAAAATCAGATGGTATTCCATATACCGGCTTTATTTTTATTGGTTTGATGAATTGTGATGGTACGCCTAAAGTGATTGAATACAATTGCCGTATGGGCGATCCTGAAACTGAAGTAGTCCTGCACCGTATACAAAACGATCACGTCGAATTATATAAAGCCGCCAGCTCTGGTCAGCTTAAGTCGCAAACACTTAAAATTAATCCTCAACACGCTGTCACTGTTTTCTTAGTTTCTGGTGGCTATCCTGAAACATTTGGAAAAGGTTATGAAATCAG
Organism: Bacteroidota bacterium; assembly: GCA_027490055.1. GTDB lineage: Bacteria > Bacteroidota > Bacteroidia > NS11-12g > UBA955 > JABMMZ01. The sequence continues at coordinate 17,323 of JAIXYV010000036.1, forward strand.
CGGTCTTGATCAGTTAAAATCGGCTAAAGCCTATCATGCCGGTACTAAAATAGACCATGATAAAATAGTGACCAATGGCGGTCGCGTTATTGCAGTTTCTGCTCTGGGCAATTCTATGCAGGAAGCCCTTAAATTAGCTATGGAAAATGCTGATACTATTCAATTCGAAAATAAATACTTCAGAAAAGATATCGGTAAAGACTTATTAAAATATTACAATGAACAACTTTAAATCATCTTTAAGAAGAAAACGTCTCATCAACCGTTTGCTGAATTATTTTCTGCGCGGTTTGCTGATCAGTATTCCTGTCGCTGCAACCGGAACTATTATTGTCTGGCTGTTCGAAACCATTGATGGCTTGCTGGGAAAAGACCATGTGCCCGGACTGGGAATAGTCATTATTCTTTCTATTATTTTATTGATTGGTTGGATTGGTTCAAGCTACATCGTTCAGCCTATTCTAAACTGGTTTGATGAGTGGCTGGAAAAAACACCTGGAATTAAATTCCTATACTCATCGGTGAAAGATATCATGGAAGCCTTTGTTGGCGAAAAGAAAAAATTCTCTGAACCTGTTATCGTTGAACTGGCTGCAGATGGTGTCTATAAAGTGGGATTCATCACACAAAAAGAATTAAAAAACATTGGCCTTGAAGGTTTCTCTGCAGTCTATTTTCCAAAATCCTATGGTTTTGTAGGCGATCTTTACTTTGTAAAAAACGAGAAAATTAAACCTCTGAATGCTAATCCTACAGAAGTGTTTAAGATGATTGTTTCAGGGGGTGTAACTGGCGTCGGAGACGTAAACGATTAAACCATTCGTACAAGCCAATACACATGACAAACATGGTCATGTTGTACAAAAAGTCCTCAACAGGAATACTGCCTAATCGCAGTCCCATATTCTCTGCATCGTTATAATACACTATTGGTTTATAGGTTAAAATGCCATTCACTATCAGCATGGGAATTAATGATACCATGAAGGCAAAATAAAACCAGCTCATATAGCGACGTCTAATCACCATTAAATGCGTTCCTAACATTAGGGTTAAAACGATACAAGTGATTGCAGTGTACAATTTATCGTTAAACCAGTAGAGCAAGGTTATGGCAATTCCGAAAAACAATAAAGTAAACCAGCGGTATAACTCTTCAAAGGTTTCGCTGTGCTTGATATAGGCTCTTAAACATTCGTAAATAAAAACACAGGCGTATGGCACTGTCAGGAAAAACATCACTTCCTCAATTGGAAGTTCGCCAATGTAGTACCCACTTAAATATATAGCGTTGAAACCCCAGATGTCCATCACGGCAAACCACTGATCCCAAATCAAAAAGACTATTCCGGTAATGGCAATGGCCGGCAATAATGTCGGCCATTTCTTATAAAAAGCTACTTTCTTGTCGAATGACAATAAGAGCGGAAAGGTAAAGGTGGCAATGTTAATCCAAAGATATAAACTATTCATTTGCGGTTTTGCTCTGTCTGAAATCTTCGCCATAAACTTTCAATTTCTGACGGAGAATTCTTCTGGCTACAAATATACGCGTTTTGACAGTTCCTATCGGAATATTCAATTCCTCTGCGATCTCGTGGTATTTAAAACCTTCCATGTTTAACATGAATGTCACCTTTAAATCGATTGGCAATGATTGTATAGCAGTTTGTAAATCTTTTCTGATAAAGGTTAACTCTGCGATGTTCTCAGATTTGTGTGAAGGCAAATCAAGGAAAAAAGTATTATCGGTTGTGTCGATGAAGGTGTTGCGCTTCGCAGTTCTGCGATATTGATTGATGAAGCTGTTTCTAAGGATAGTGAACAACCAGGCTTTGATATTGCTGCCTTCTGTAAACTTCTCCTTGTATCTTAATGCTTTTAACATGGTATCCTGAACCAAGTCTTTAGCATCATCCTGATTTCTGCTTAACTGCATAGCTAAAGCCTTTAAGGATTTTGATTCATCTTTGATCAAAGTTTCAAAGTCGATTACCTGAACAGATTGTTGATTCGTTTTCATACAGCAAAGATGATGTCTTGTTGAACTTTGTTGCATAGTTTTTGTTTAAACATGCTTCTTATTTTCTTAAACGAACTTCTATGTGTTTAATAATGAATAATATAGTTGGGTGTTTTGAGTGTGAAATCCTTTCAACTATCTCCAAAATTGAATTGTAAAGTATTGATAATCATTATTTATATGTCCTATAGATCTTATTAATATTACTATTACGTTAAACAATAATTAAGTACCCTTTTCCAATCAAAATTGGATGTAATTATAGTTAAGTTGTTGAAAATCAATTATAAGGTGTTTTTTGACGAATTTTATATTGTTTAATATTTCTTAAACTAAATTTTAGAAGGTGAAAGGGCTTGATAAATAAGACTTCGACGAACTATTTCCTCTTAATTTTTCCATTTTTTAACCAAATAAATTGGTTAAGTTTGCTATTCCAAAAAACTATTTTAAAAGTAATTAGTTATATTCTCATAATCAATGATTGTCTCAGTTTTTAGAAAAGCCCATTTCAATGCCGCCCACCGCTTGCATAACCCTTCTCTCAGCGAACAGGAAAATAAAAAGCTGTTCGGTTTGTGCAACAACCCCAATTTCCACGGACATAATTATGCTCTGGAAGTTAAAGTCACTGGCGAAATTGATCCTGTTACCGGCTACGTTATCGATACTAAAATTCTGAAAGACATTATTCAAAAAGAGGTGCACGACCGTTTTGATCACAGAAATCTGAACATCGATACCGAGGAGTTTAAAAACCTGAACCCAACTGCCGAAAATATCGCTGTTGTTATCTGGAACCTTATTAAACCCCATTTGAATCCAAACCTCGAACTGGCGCTTAGATTATACGAAACCGAAAATAACTTTGTAGAATTCCATGGAAAATAATCACCACGAAGACGATCACGATCACGACTTCGACTTCAATCATACGAACACGCCAACCAGACCTGATGCCTTCAGCATCTCTGATGATGAAAAAATTGCTACTATCGAAGGGCATTTTAAAGCCATTATGGAAACCCTGGGGCTCGACCTTGAAGATGATAGCCTTAAAGGTACGCCTCACCGTGTGGCTAAAATGTATGTAAAGGAAACCTTCTGGGGACTGAACCCGGACAATAAACCGGCAGTTTCTCATTTTAAAAATAAGTTCCGCTACAACGAAATGTTGTTAGAGAAGGATATAAATTTCTATACCAACTGCGAACACCATTTCGTGCCGTTCTTTGGTACTGCTCACGTTGCCTATATTCCTAACGGTAAAGTAATCGGTCTCTCTAAACTTAACCGTATCGTCGAGTATTTCGCTAAACGTCCGCAAGTGCAGGAAAGAATGACCATGCAAATCGCTAACGAACTTAAACAGATTCTGGGTACCGATAATGTCGCCGTTATTATAAACGCCAAACACCTCTGCGTGGCCAGTCGCGGTATCAAAGACAACAGCTCACACACTACCACTGCAGAATACTGCGGTAAGTTTGATGACGAAGCAGTGCGCACAGAACTGCACCGTTTGCTTGCTCTGAAATAATTCTCAGAGGTTCCCCTTTTTTTTACATATTTTCGCAACATCGAGTTTATTATGAGATATATTCTATCAATACTATCGCTATTGCCTTTCGTCTTACAGGCACAAGTCTTTAACTACAAAGACTACTGGAAAAACAGACAACCGAATGCGGCCTACTGGCAGCAAGACGTTCATTACACCATCAATGCTGTAATCAACGATTCTCTGGATGAAATAACTGGTGAAGAAACACTGGAATACTTTAATAACAGTCCGGATGAACTGACGAACGTCTACTTCCACTTGTACCAGAATGCCTTTCAGCCAAACTCATACGCCCATGCGCTGAATGAGGTAAACAAAGAGGAAACTACTTTCGGACAGTATGAAGGCAAAAATATGGGAACCCTCATCAATGCCTTTAGTGTTGATGGTGTGCCTACAAGCTTCACAATCGATAATACTATTCTTATCGCTAAACTACCTAAACCTCTGGCCTCTGGTGCCTCTGTGAAATTTACAATTCGTTTTAAAACCTATTGGGATGAGGGTAGCATGCGCAGAAGATTCAAATTGTTTAGTCCCGATGGTAAAAATAAACACTACGATGGTGTGCACTGGTACCCGCGTATTTGTGTATACGATCGCAAGTTCGGTTGGGAAACAGATCAGCACTTAGGTAAAGAGTTTTACGGCGACTATGGGGTGTATGATGTTAAACTGACTTTCCCTTCTAATTATGTCGTTGAAGCAACAGGTTTGCTAACGAACGAAAATGAAGTGATGCCGGCCGACTTAAGAGCTAAACTGGATATCGCTAACTATTCGCGCCCCGCCAGCAGTAAAGAAATGGCTACTGCCGTAGCAGGAAGAGTGCCTACTGGATATACTTATAAAATCGAACGCAATGGCACCAAAACCTGGTCGTACCACGCAGAAAATGTACACGATTTTGCCTTTACTGCCGATCCGACTTACCGTATGGCTGAAACTATGTGGAATGGTATCAAATGTATTGCGCTTGCTCAGGAACAAAATGCCGCTCAATGGTATCCAACTTCCGATTTTGTAGCCAAAGTAGTAGAAATCTATTCAACAGATATAGGTATGTACGGCTATCCTAAGATTGTAGCGGCCGATGCTCGTGATGGTATGGAATACCCAATGATCACCCTAAACGGCGGCAACTGGCCTGGTCACCAATACGTCATTGCTCACGAAGTTGGTCACAACTGGTTCTTCGGTATGATTGGCAACAACGAAACCTACAGAGCTATGCTCGATGAGGGTTTTACGCAGTTCCTAACCTCATGGAGCATTAAGAAGTTTAATAAAATTCCAATGCATGCCAATAGCTACGACGAACAAGCGGTTTACAACGGCTACCTCAACGATGCTATCAATAAAAACGACATGCCACTAAATACCCATAGCGACGATTTTAATTCAGCTACTGGTCACGGTGGTGGCTACAGACATGTCTATTATAAAACTGCTACTATGTTGTATAACCTGCAATATGTACTTGGTGACGAACTGTTCCTGAAAGCGATGCAGCACTATTTCAATAAATGGAAGTTTGCACATCCTTATCCTGAAGATTTCAGACAGGCAATCATCGAATATACAAAGGTTGATCTCAACTGGTTCTTCGATCAGTGGATGGAAACGACCAAGTCTATCGACTATCAGATTGTGGATGCTACTCGTATCATGAAATCTGTGAATGATGGTAAATACCGCTACGAACTGAAACTGAAACGCAAAGGGGATATGCAAATGCCGCTCGATATTACTGTGTCAGACAGAGCCGGTAAATCATACCAATACCTGATTCCAAATACTTACTTTGCTAAACAAGAAGGAAGAACTGTTTTAAATACCTGGAAGGGTTGGGGGCAGTTAAACAAAACCTATACCGATACCATTGTTCTGGATAATAAAATTGATGTGGTTGAAATTGATACCACCAATCGTCTGGCAGATATTTATCGTATTGATAACCGCATGAAACGTCACGAATACAAACTGCCGTTACGCACTAAACTTAATAAGGGTATTGCAATGAACAGCAGCTTTAATTACCGCAATATGTCCTGGCGTCCTGATGTTTGGTTCAATGCAGTAGATGGTATGAAAGTGGGGGTCAATACCCATTTCGAATACGCTAAAGTGAAACATGTTCTGGATATCAGCTTCTGGGTTAATACTGGTTTGGGTGCAGAATCTTCGGCATTGAAAGATAACAGAGATCCTTTCTCTTACCGTTTAGTTTATAAAAATCTGGTTGGAAGAGATGCCTATATTTTCTGGGATACCCGTATCCTCGATGGTATTTTCTACGATAACCTGGGATTTGAAAAGGCATTTGGTAATAACAAATTTACTTTCCGATACAAATCGATCTCTATGTTCGATAAAAAAGGTACTTACTGGCCTTATGTTGACTCAACCACGCGCGAAGACAAAACTAACTCAAGTATTAATATCGACTATCAGCGCAATTACAAATACAAAAAAGGTAATGGTGTGATTAATTCATCGTTAAGAGGCAATGGATTTAACAAAGACTATGCTTACGCGTCTTTTAAATTCGAAGTGATTAACCATAATAAAATTGGTAAATTGGATATCCATACCCGTTGGTTCTTCCAGCACATCGAAGGAACCGCAATTCCTGAAGAATTTATGTTAAACCTTGCCGGTGCTAATATGGAAGATATGCTGGAAAGTAAATTTACCCGTTCTCGTGGTTACATTCCTCAGCAATGGCTGGGGTATGGTGCTTCTACCAACCATTTCCAAATGGGCGGTGGTCTTAATTTAAGAGGCTATGCAGGCTATCTGGCACCTATTACTGCTAATAATATCCAGTATAACTTATACAGAGGTAATGGTGGTACAAGTGCTAGTGTCGAAGTCGACTTTGATAGATTAGTTAGATTCCGTCCGAAACTTACCCGTAATTTCCTGAAAATGGATCTGTATGCCTTTGGTGATGCAGGTATTTTATACAATTCTAACATCACTGCCGATGGTATTGAGTCGCCTCTAAGAATGGATGCTGGTATAGGTACCGCTTTGTCAGTTTACAGATGGGGTAAACGCAATTTAATACAACCTTTAACCCTTAGATTTGATATGCCTTTCCTTCTCAACACGCAACCATTTGCCGATAAAGGCTATGTTCAGAACAGATGGGTTATCGGAATTGGTCGCAGTTTTTAATGATGAAAAGTAAAGCTCAAAAATTAATTATACTTATCACTTTTGTAAGCCTGTTTGTTGGCTCAGCACTCTTTATGTATTTTAAATTCATTCACGGTCAGCCAAAAATGAATTTTGAAACGCCTCGTACTGAAGTCGATCCGGTTAAATTTGATAGTGCTCTGAAAGCAAAATACAAGAAGTAAGTTCAACTTACTTCTTGTATTTATTTGATACCCCTGGCATCCAGTGCTTTTCGGTATACCGCTGCAAACTTTAAATGGGTGTTGTAGTTGTCTGCGAAATTGTGATAGCCAGAAAAGTCTTCCTTAGCGCACATGTAGATAAACTTGTGCTCTTCGAAATTTAATACGGCATCTATTGAGGCTTTGCCGGGAATACAAATCGGTCCTGGCGGCAATCCCTTATTCTTATAAGTATTGTAAGGCGATTCAACCTGCAAATGCTCGTTTAATATGCGCTTCAATCCAGGTTGATTTAAGGCAAATTTCACACTTGGATCAGCCTGCAAAGGCATGCCAATTTTTAGTCGGTTAATATACATGCCCGCTATTTTTGGCATCTCGTCTGTCTTATTGGTTTCTTTCGATACGATGCTGGCCAGTATGCTAACTTCAAGCTGAGTTAAACCACAACGCTCCAGTTTGCCTTTTCTCTCACTGTTCCAGAACTTGTCATGCTCTTTTTTCAATCGTATCATTAATTCATCCGGTGTTTCATGCCAGTAAACATTGTATTTGTCTGGCAATATCATCGCGTACACAGTTTGAGAGGTAAAGCCTAGTGTCGACAAGAATGTTTCGTCTTCTAAAATCTCATAAAAACTAATGGTGTCTGCCTCTAATTTACTGCCACATCTGCTGGCAAAATTATCCAAACTGATGCCTGGAGCAATCACCAGATCGGCTGTCTTCATTTTACCTTCTCTGAACAATCTGACTAACTCTATCAATGTCATTTTAGGGGTCACCTGATACCTTCCTTTTTTCATGAAGGGTGCCATGTTCATCTGATCGGCTAAAAACAAGAAAAACTTTGGAAACTTTAAACCGGCCTCTCGCTCGAGTTGCTGACTTAAACTAATGGGATTGCTCTCGCTGTTGAGAACGATGTATTGATCGCGATTAATATTAAGTGCTGCAGAACGGAATATGTACATGCCTGCTGCAAATACAAGGATAATCAGAAAAATTAAAATGAATACCAGCGTTTTTACACGCTTAAGAGTAGGAGAGGCCATGTCGGACAAAATTACTCCATTTTTTTAAAATGTAGTACCGTTTTTTATTCGAACGATGGTTGAATGCCTTCATGTTTGTATTTTTGCGGCATGGAAGTGATTGAAACCGGAATAAAGGATCTAATTGTTTTACGCCCTAAAGTTTTCAAAGATGAAAGAGGCTATTTTTTCGAGAGCTTTAATCAGAAAGCTTTTGAAGCTGTCGGAATTACCGAACAATTTACTCAGGATAATCAATCGCTGTCTTCTAAAGGTATCGTCAGAGGCCTGCATTTCCAGTCACCACCTCACGCACAGGGTAAACTCGTTCGCGTCATCAAGGGTGCTGTTCAGGACGTTGCAGTAGACATTAGAAAAAACTCGCCTACCTATGGCAAACACTACTCGGTTGAATTAACTGAAGACAACTTCCTGATGATGTTTATTCCTGCCGGATTCGCTCATGGCTTCGCAACACTACAAGATAACACCATCTTTTCTTATAAATGCACAGATACCTACCATCCTGAATCAGAAGGTGGCTTGCTTTGGAACGACAGAGAACTCAATATTCAATGGCTGGTAAATGAGCCAATTCTCTCAGATAAAGATAAAAAATTCCAGCCTTTTAGTCTGTTTATTTCGCCTTTTTAATTTGTCGCCAAATACTCGTTTTTTGAGTTTTGTATAATTTATTATACGGGGTAAAAGACTCAGTTTGTTCGGGATTTAAAAATTTTACAGAAATGCGAATGATTTGTTTTAAAAATAAATTAATTCAATATCAGTTTATTAAGTAGTCGAACATGTGTTATTGACCTTATTTGTCGAAATTTTTTTTGTCTGCCTATTGGATTATTCATTTGATTTGGTATAATTGCTCAGACGAATTGTTGAAAACTTTGCTTTGAAACACACCCCAACGCAAGCTGGTCAAAAAAGTTAAAAATCAATATTCGAATGAAAAATTTACTCTCTAATCTAAAATGGATTCCTGAATTTTATTTTATTCTGGTCTCTCTACTTTGGTTCTATGTAACGGTTAATAACCAACCTAGCAATTACCAGAGCATGATCAATTTCCCTGCTGTAATTCTGATCGTGATTTTTCACATTCAGTTATTCCTTAATGATTCTTCCTTTGGTAAAGTCCTTTCTGGTATCATTGTTCTTGCAACCATTTACCTGATTGTCTCTTATGCCGGCAGATTCTTTAATGTAACAGATTTTAATTCACAGATGTTTGCCCTTAAACTTGGCAATCTGATTCTGTTGAATTTTATTATGGCTTACCTGATGTACAGGAAGTATAGAAATGTTCAGGTGAGTAGCGACCTGGCAGAATAAAATATTATTCCAAGGCTTTTACAACCTCTGCATTCACCAGTTTTGGGTCTGCTTTGCCTTTGCTGGCTTTCATGACTTCGCCAACAAATAAACCTAACAAACCTTTTTTACCAGATTTGTATTCTTCTACTTTATCTGGGAATTTGGCTAATACCTCGCTCACAATACCACTGATTAAACTCAAATCGCTGGTCTGAATCACATTTAATGCTTCGGCAACTGATAAAGCCGACTTGTCTGGCGTCTGCATCAGGGCCGGAAAGACAGTTTGAGAGGCTGCAGAATTACTCAATTTGCCGTCTTCAATTAACTGGATTAATTCAGCTATCGTGCTTGTAGGAAGTTTGAAATCTTCGATATCAGTCGCAGTATCGTTTAAGTAGGATTTAACAGGACCAAGTACCCAGTTAGCTATGGCTTTATAATTCCTGCTGTGTTCGCAAATCGATAAATAAAAGAATGCAGTGGCTTTGTCTTCTGTGATGGTTTTGGTATCGTATTCCGATAAACCCATCTCGTTCCTTAGTTGATTGTATAACTGCTCTGGTAAAGCCGGTAATGCCGCTTTAACCTCATTTAAATAGGTGTCTGAAATGATAAATGGCGGTAAATCTGGCTCTGGAAAATATCGGTAATCATTAGCCGCTTCTTTAGAACGCATGCTGAATGTGTTACCCTTTAAGGCGTTAAAACCTCTGGTTTCTGAAACAATGGTTTCGCCTTTGTTCAACATCTCTGTCTGACGCTCAACTTCACTCTCTATCGCTCTTTTGACATTGGAAATAGAGTTCATGTTCTTTACCTCTACTTTAGTGCCATAAGTACTTGTTCCAACAGGACGGATAGAAATATTAGCATCACATCTCAGTGAACCTTCTTCCATATTGCCATCGCAAATGCCTAAATATCTCACCAGTTTTCTAACTTCACTGACTAACTCATAAGCTTCTTCTCCGCTTCTGATATCTGGCTCTCCAACAATCTCTATCAACGGAACTCCAGCACGGTTATAGTCCACCAGGGTATCATTTAAATCCTGATCGTGCATGCTTTTCCCACTGTCTTCTTCCATATGAATGCGCGTTAAACGAATCTGCTTTTCGCCATCCTTGGTTTTAATCTTTACATATCCGCCAGTGCATATTGGTGTCTTGTCCTGTGTGATCTGATAGCCTTTTGGCAAATCCGCATAAAAGTAATTCTTGCGATCAAATCGGTTGACTCTAGTGATGTCACAATTTAATGCTAAGCCCATTTTTATGGCGTGCTCAACAACCAGTTTATTATGCTTTGGTAAAGTGCCGGGGTGGGCAATGGTAATGGGACTGACCTGTGTGTTCGGTAAACCGCCAAATTCAGCGTTGTCGCTGCAATACGCTTTACTCTTTGTCAATAACTGAACGTGTATCTCTAAACCGATAATGGCTTCGTATGTCATAGTGAGGCTTGCAAAATTAAGCTTTTATCACAATATTAATCTATTGTAATTTTTCGTTGTTCTTATGACGCTCCGAATCTCTTAGCGTTTTTTTAAGGATGTTTTTTTCTAATGCTTCTGTAAGATTCACACCTGTCTGATTGGCCAAACAAATTAAAACCCATAAAACATCAGCCATCTCATCCGCTAAGTCTTTGTCAAGATCGCTCTGCTTAAACGACTGGTCGCCATACTTCCTCGCCATTATTCTCGCTAACTCTCCAACCTCTTCCATTAAAATAGCAGTGTTGGTGAGCTCGCTGAAATACTTGACGCCAATGGTTCTAATCCACTCGTCAACTCTTGCCTGAGCTTCTTCTATTGTCATAAGACGATTATTGTTTTAGGCCGAATGCTGTGCCGCTAACCAACGCTCTGCGTCTAAAGCTGCCATACATCCACTTCCAGCCGCTGTTACAGCTTGTCTGTATATTTTATCCTGTGCATCTCCACAAGCAAATACGCCTTCAATATTGGTATAAGTTGAATCGGGCTTGGTAATTAAATAACCCTGTTCGTCCATGTCCAGATACTCTTTAAAGATGCCCGTGTTAGGGGTGTGACCAATGGCAACGAAGAATCCGGTAACCGGTATTTCTTTGGTGCTGCCGTCAATGGTGTTTTTTATACGAACACCTTCTACAACAGTATCACCTAAAATTTCGTCAGTTTCGCTGTTGAAATGGATCTCAATATTTGGCGTGTTTTCTACTCTGTGCTGCATAGCTTTCGAAGCTCTGAAAGTATCTTTTCTTACAATCATATGAACTTTGCTGCATAATTTAGCCAGATAACTTGCTTCTTCACAAGCTGTATCTCCGGCGCCTACTATCGCTACATCCTGATTGCGGTAAAAGAAACCATCACAAACCGCACAGGCACTCACGCCACTGCCGTTTAATTTTTGCTCACTTGGAATTCCTAACCATTTAGCACTGGCTCCGGTAGCAATAATAACTGCCTGCGCTTTGATGGTTTTGTTCTCGTCTACTATACACGTAAATGGTCGCGCACTAAAGTCGACTTTAGTCACCATACCATAACGAACATCAGCGCCTAAACGAACTGCCTGCTGTTTGAAATTGTCCATCATTTCCGGACCTTTTATACCATCTGGATAACCTGGGTAATTTTCTACTTCTGTTGTGATTGTTAACTGACCACCTGGCTGTAAGCCTTCGTACATCACCGGTTTCATGTCTGCTCTTGCTGCATAGATCGCAGCTGTAAAACCTGCAGGACCGCTACCGATAATCAAACACTCTACATTTTCAACTTCTTGATTCATGCCTGCAAAATAAGTCAATATTTATATTCTGCAAAAATTCAAACTGTCAATGTGGATATTGTTTTAGTAAATATGCAAAAGTATAATGCCTCTTATGCTTAGCGACTTAAGTTTACTTCTCAGTTTCTTCTTTCTCTTTCTGCTTCTTTGTCGTGATACCAGTACTAATTCCGAAATAGATATCTGCGCCGTAGATGTTGTTAGATTTTATCTGTCCGATAATATTATCCGAGCCAACAAACACTGGCCCTATTCTTAAATAAAAGCCCAAACGTCCGTTTCTGTAATCGTTCATTAATCCCATCGGTAAAGCTACTTCTATCAACTTCGTCTCTAATCTTGGAATAACCATTAAGTACGATGCTCTTCTTACACCAATCGTGCCTTTGCCTCTTAAATCCTGAGATAAATTAGCGCCTACATAAAACATCTTAAACAGGTTGTAATCGAATTGCAAATTAATTGTACTCGGTAAACTCGATGTCACCGATTTGGCACTGGTGTCTACTGTAAACAAAGTCCGCATCACACTGTCGGTATAGGCCAAACCTCTGTCTTCTCCTGCCGACCAGGCACTGGCAAATCCAGGAGTCATGACAAAGTATTTTTCGCTGCCTGTATTCGTAATTCTGGTATTCTTTAAATTCTGATCGTATTTAATGCTGCCCATATCCAACAAACTGATGCCGCCCTTAAATAAATACGCATTCTTGCCATTCGTAATTCTTCGTGTGCCTTTTGGATTGTATTCAAAACTGGCACCTATATCATAACCGAATCCTTTGCCATTTAACTTGCTGTTTAATACATCAAAATTAATGGCATTGATGTTCTGAAACTGACGGATATCGGTATACCCATATTCTACATCGGTTTGCCCGAATACGATCGTGTCTGTGCCTGGTGTCTTAATCATTAAACCTCTGTTCTTGATATACCCTGTGCCATAACCCAGTAATAGTTTGGGTGTGGCACCTACCTTCAATACAAAGGTTTCATTCTTTATCAGTGTCTGTGCCAGCGTTAATCCGATTTCTCCATAAGCATTCAAATTGACGGTAAAAGCATTGTCGCCAAAGGTGCTGCCTACCTGAAACTGGTTAGGACCGCTAAACGTCACTGAACCTTTCGAACTGTCAATGCCATATCGCGCCAGGCGCGCCAAAGGCTCCGCCACATCATTCACCTGGAAACTTATCGTATTCTTATACTGCAGTCCGATTGCAAAACTTTTCCCTATGCGGTACATAAAACCCGGACCTCTGGTCTGTAAATAAATACTGGCATTCTTAGGCTTGTCATTCACATTTTCTTTTAACCAGTCGTCGTTAAAGATTAACTGATTGTTGGCATTCTTGTATTGCTGAGGAATATTGCCAGTCAGTAAATTGGCAATAGGAAAAGGGAAATTCAATTTTAAATAATCATTGTTGAAACCTAAGCCTGCTGTAAGTCCGTTGACATACATACGATGCCTTGAATTGGCAATGTTAGCAGGATTAAAGCCTGCCTGATGAATGCCTCCGTAATTACTCTGCTGCAATCCAACAAAGGTTTGTGCCGTAATTAGCTTACTCTGAAAAATTGTGAGGAAAACAATTAATGGGATGGTGTTTTTAATAGTCATTTGTATTTATTTTGTGTCATGCTAAATCAGAAAAAAACGGCCCTCATTTTAGCCTTTTGTCTCATAAGTATTGCCATCTCAATTGCTTTAGATGCCTTCGGTGCCCACGGACTTAAGTCGATTCTTTCTGAGAAAAAACTGGAAGTCTTCCATAAAGCCAACCGTTACCTGATGCTGCAAAACATGGGAGCTGTTCTGATTTTACTCCTCAAAAGTACAAATAAATTCAATATTAAAAATCAAGCACTTGTCATTTTACTCATAGGTACCTGGATATTCAGTTTGTCGCTATATGCCGTCTCTTTCTCCGAATTATACGGTCTGTCACATCTAAGATATGCTGGCGCTATCGCACCGATAGGAGGTACTCTTATGATTATGGCTTGGCTGTTGTTGGCTCAAAATGTTTTAAGTAGTTATAAAAATGAAAACACTGATTCTGCTCAGGCACGCTAAAAGTGAATTGCCTTCAGTGTCTCAAAAAGACTTTGACAGACGACTGAATGATAGAGGTAAAATCGATATTATTAAAGTTGGTGTAGCTTTTAATCTATTGGGAATTCTGCCTGATTGTATCTTGTGTAGTTCTTCTGCCAGAACCAGAGAAACTCTGGACGCCTATTTAAAAGTGAGCGGTCACAAAACTAAAATACACTACCTCGATCAGCTCTACCATGCTTCTGCCTCCGAAATTCTAAATACTGTGAACCAATATGTCGATCAGTACAATTGTATCATGGTGGTCGGCCATAATTTTGGTATCAGTACACTGGCCTATAAACTCAGTAGTAACGGTGCAGAGCAAATGTCAACTTCAGCCATTCATGTGCTCCAGTTTGATAATCAAATCGAAGCTTATAAAGGCAATCTCATTCACTCCCTTAATCGTAAATCAATCTGAGCCACGATTCAACTGATATCGACCAGTCTGATTATTCGGTGTTATACGCCGAGGTGGTTTTGCCTTTGCCTCTTCAACGCCTATTTACCTACCGTTTGCCATCAGAGTTTTTCGAATTAGCAATGCCGGGTAAAAGGGTCTTTGTGCCTTTCGGAAATAAAAAAATATATACGGGAATCATCGTCAATATTACGACCACAAAACCTGAAAAATATGAAGCCTTAAACATTATTTCTTTTTTAGATGATGTGCCTCTGATTTCCATGCAGCAACTCAAATTCTGGCAATGGATCGCCGATTATTATATGTGTGGTTTGGGGGATGTAATGGCAGCTGCTTTGCCGGCGGGACTGAAACTGGCGAGTGAAAGTTATGTCGCTCTGCAAGAGGATGTGTCTTATGATGAAACTGAACTCGACGACCGCGAAGTAAAAATTCTGGAGGCCCTTAAAGGGAAAGAAAAGGTAAGGGTGTCTGAACTCGAGGTAATACTAAGGTCTAAAACCTCTTTCCTGAAAATCATTAAAAGCTTATACGATAGAAACCTTATCGTGATGTTCGAAGATGTGTCAGAAAAGTATAAGCCCAAGAAAATTACTAAACTGAAAATACACCCGGCCGCAACAGAGGATATGCTTGAATCTGCTCTGCCGGCACTCGAAAAGAAAGCTAAAATTCAATTCCGCTCTTTATTGGCTTTATTAGGTGAACCTAAACGCGAAGCCGTTAAGTCTGAATTAATCAAGAAATATGACCTCTCTGCTGATGCTATTAAATCGCTGGTCGAGAAACAACTCATCGAACAATTCGATATAGAAACGGATCGATTCGCAGCCAGAGAGTCTGTCAATGAACAATACGAACTTTCAAGTCCGCAGATTGCTGCCCTTTCAGCAGTAAGACTTGCGCTTAAATCCAATAAACCAGTTCTGCTACATGGCGAAACCTCTTCAGGTAAAACCTACCTGTATGTTGAGCTTATAAAAGAGTATATAGAAAGAGGCCAGTCGGTGTTGTATCTGGTGCCTGAACTGGCCCTGACCGAACAACTCATTAAACGACTCGAGAAATTCTTCGGTAGTTATATGATGGTGGCTCACTCCAGATTCAGCATGAACGAAAAGGTGGAAATCTGGAATAAGGCCGCTGCTGGTGAGGTTAAGTTGTTGCTCGGACCCCGATCGGCGGTATTTACGCCCCTCCAGAATCTTGGTTTGGTGATTGTAGACGAAGAACACGAGTCGGCCTTTAAACAACACGAAAAAGCTCCCAGATACCATGCGCGCGATACGGCGATGGTGCTGGCTGCTCTAAATAAAGCACAGGTATTACTGGGGTCGGCAACGCCTTCCGTAGAATCTTATTATAATGCATCTACCGGTAAATATACTTTGGTTGAACTTCCGGAACAATATGGAGCAGCTACCAGAACCAAAGTTATTTTTGGCGATATTAAAGAAGAAACTCGTACCAAGAAAATTGCTGGTATGTTTACGTCTGAATTGCTCAATCGCATCCATCAACTAAAAATAGAAAAAGGGCAGGGTATCATTTTTCAAAACCGAAAAGGCTATGTGCCTATGCTCGAATGCTCGGTTTGTGGCTGGGTGAGTAAATGTGTAAACTGCGATATAGCGCTGACCTATTATAAATACTCCAATAATCTTAGATGCCATTATTGCGGCTTTACTCAAAATACGATTACTAAATGCCAGGCCTGTGGCAATAATGCCATGGCAATTCAGGGCTATGGCACCGAAAGAATTACAGAAGAACTTCAATTGCTGATTCCAGATCTCAGAATCATCCGCTTTGATCAGGATAGTACCCGCCAGAAAAATGCTTTCAGAAAACTGATCTATGAATTTGAAACTGGTCAGGCCGATGTCATGGTAGGAACTCAGATTGCTGTAAAAGGACTGGATTTTAAAAATGTGCAGTTGTGTGCAGTGGTTAATGCCGATCAACTGTTGAATTTCCCCGACTTCAGATCGTATGAACGAACCTTTCAATTGCTGACTCAGCTGGCAGGCAGGGCAGGGCGCCACGAGAAAGAAGGTGTCATGATCATTCAAACCCGTCAGCCGGAACATCCTGTTCTTCAACTAATCGCCGACCACGATTACAAAGGGTTTTACAATATGCAAATTGAAGAGAGAAAACAATTTGGGTATTCGCCGTTCAGCCGTATGATAAAATTGACTTTAAAACACAAATCACAGGAAGAACTCCAAAGCGCAACGGCAAAACTGGCTTTTCTCTTAAAGAATCAATTGGGCGCAAGGGTGCTCGGACCCGAAACACCTTTTATTACCAGAATCAAAAACCTGTACATCCGAAACATCCTGATTAAAATGGATGCTGAAAAAGATGCGCCTAAAACCATCAAAGAGTTTATTGCCAAAACGTTTGATTTTGTTGTCCTGCAAGACAATATTAAAGGTCTGCAAATGCATGCGGATGTTGATGCGTATTGATTATATAATACCGTTAACTCTGAGGTCGCGGTAAGTATAATACTTCATTCTGCCATTGTTAATCAAATCGTCGCCATCCATCAGTCTTAACATTTTGTCAAGTTTAAGCGTGGTCAATGGTTTTGGTATATAGCCAAGAACATTGTTGTAGGTATACGACTTTTCGATGTCTACCGGGTCAATTGAAGAGGTAAAGATAAAGGTTGGGATATTGTTAGCATTCGCCAACTGATTCAGCTCTTCAATGAAATGCCAGCCATTCATCTCCGGCATATTCAAATCAAATAAAATCACATCTGGCACATTCTCGCCAACATCCAAAGCAAATTTTAAACGCTCTATGGCCTTTTTGCCACTCGAGAATTTTTCAATCCGGTTACAGAAACTGTTCTTTTTGATCAGCTTTTCTGCCAGATACAAGATGATTTCATCATCATCAACAATGTAGGTTAAGTCAATTTTTTTCATATAAATCTGTGTACAATTGTGTAACCAAAATAGTAAAAGCTTGAACTTTAACTGAATAACCAAAATTGAACTAAGTGTTTATTCTCAAAATGAAAAACACAGTATCAATTTATTAACAGTTTTGATAAAATTCTTAAAAAGTGGTCACTTTTTACGCTTTTTCCGACTAAAAATAGTCGACAGATTCATAGTGGTGGATGTTGATTTCATATATTTGTGTGTTTATGCGTCTATCAGTCTGAGTATTTTATCCAGCTTTTGAAGGGTCAATGGCTTGGTTATAAAATCTTTAATTTCGGTGTATTGAAACGAACGCTGTTTGTCGTTCGGGTCAATAGACGATGTAAAGATAAAAGTTGGAACTTCTTTTCCAAAATTTATTTTCTTAAATGCTTCTATGAACTCCCAGCCATTCATATGTGGCATGTTTAAATCAAAAAGTATTACATCCGGAATGTTTTCGCCCGTTTGAGCCGCTAATGTTAGTCGCTCCAAAGCTCGCTCTGCTTCCGTAAAGGTTTCTATCGATTGACAGAAATCCGATTTCATTATCAGTTTATTCGTCAGGTATATAATTATTTCGTCGTCGTCTATGATGTAAGCTAATTCAATTTTTTTCATGTAAATATATTATAAACACTGTGCCCTTATCAGGAACACTTTCTATTTCAATTTTACCGTCCATGGCTTCGACCTGATTTTTAGTGATAAATAAACCAAATCCAACAGCATCACTGTTGCCATGAAAGGTCTGGAACATGCCAAAGATAGCATCCTTATGCTTGCTTAAGTCGATGCCAATGCCATTGTCCTCGACAACCAAACAATCAAAACTATTAACTTTAGAATTGCTGATTTTAACAATTGGCTTTCTATCAGGTGAACGGTACTTTATCGCATTCGTAATCAAGTTCAATAAGATACTTTCAATAAATGCAGGAATCAATTGTGCACTAAATCCTGGGTCAGTATCATTTATTACTTCTGCACCTGTCTCTTTAATTAACTGATTAATCACTGTACAGGTTTTATTGATCTCCTGATGGATATTAATCAATTTGTACTGCTTGTCTGAATTTGTCTGAACCTTGATGTACTCTGACAAATTAGTGATGGTCTCATCTAGTTTTTCAGTGCTGGCTTTCAGCATGTTAATTAACTGACTGCGCTCGGCTTCCTCTTTACTTGTTTGTAATAGATTCACAATGCCAGATATGTTGGTGTTGTGGGAGCGGATATTGTGAGAAACAATATGAGTGAAATTGTTAAGCCATCTATTTTGATCATTGCTTTTCTTTAGCAATTCCTGTAACTTAATCTCGTTGGTTCTTCTGTCTGTGATGTCCTGAGATATGCCATGAACGCCTATAGGTGCACCTTTGTTGTCGAACTCAAAATGGGTTTCAGAATACAAAAATCTGATACTGCCATCTGGTCTGATGATTCTGTGGTACATACTATAGTCCTTCAAGGTTTTATACCCCTGATCGATAATGGCTTTAACATCATCATAATCTTCAGGATGGATAAAAGACAGCCACGAATCAAAAGTGTGATCGAAGTTATGCGATGTAATGCCATATATCCTGTAGGCTTCGTCTGACCAGCGCGCTGAATTGGTTTTAAAGTTTAAATCCCAGTTGCCTAAATGCGCTATCTCCTGGGCCTGCTTAAGTCGATTCTGACTTCTGATCAACGACTTTTCGAAAAGCTTTCTTTCCGTCACATCACTGGAGATGGCAGCAATACCAATCACTTTGTCTTTTTCCCAAATTGGATTGAAGGCAATCTCTGTCCATATCTCATTAGGCTCAAAGGAATGCTCAATCAAAGAATAGGATTCGCCATTAAAAACCCTCTTGGAATAAATTTTAAAACGATCAATTCTGTCAGATTCAGCTTCGTATTCTAAAAACGAATCGCCAACCTTTGGTATGACGTTAAACTGCTTGAACACACGGTTCTCAAACGGGATATTGAAGGTGATTAATTTAAAGTCGCGGTCAAAACTCCAGATTAAGGACTGGCTGTTGTTGATTAATGCCTTTAAATTCTCCTTTTCAAAGTCGAAACTCTTTTCAAGTTTTGTCTTTTCTGCCTCCGTTTTTTTGACAGCGGTGATATCCGCTGAACGGATTAAAATGCCAATCAATTGTCCGTCCTTGTCAAATGCCTGACTGAAATTTGATTCAACATATTTAGTGTACTTGTCTGTTAATTGTAAGCTGGAGATATTACTCTCTGTGCTCCCTGACAATACTTTCTCAAAAATTTGCTTTAGTGTCTCTTTCTGTTCATCAGGACTAATGTCAAAGATGGACATGCCTGCCTGGATTTCTATATTGAAGAATTTTAAGTATTGCTTTTTAACTTTATCGTTGAAAGCTATTAAACAATAATCTCTGTCCAACAATAAATAATTCTGATCTGAATTATTGGCAATCAATGACAGGTTCGCATCAAATTTATTGTTGTCATATGGCGTCGTGTCACTGTTTTGTTGTGTCATGATTAGGTACAGAAAAGAGAGGGATTTATCCTACAATATTACTGATATAATCACAATTTAACAATATTATTTTATTGATTTTGATTTAAAGTATAATATGTTTTTTAAACTTTTTCATAATCACAACTTATTTATTGTCAGAGAGTTTATTTTTTTAAAAATACGTTGTGATGAAGCTCAGCATGTTGTAAATCATATTTAATAAACGCTTTAATCTTAAATCTATTTCTCTGATAAAAAGTAGATTGTTTGATTGAAGTTTCAATGATTTTAGGAATTGGTATAGGATCTTAATTTATCAATTACAGTCTTCATGTCTTCAGGTAACTCGCTCTCAAAATGCACATTTTCTCTGGTTCTTGGATGAATAAACCCTAATGTTCTGGCATGCAATGCCTGTCTGGGTAGGATTTCAAAACAGTTCTGTATGAATTGCTCGTACTTAGGAAGCTTAGAGGTCTTTAATATTTTCAAACCTCCATAACTTTCGTCGGCAAATAGGGTATGACCAATATGCTTCATATGCGCCCTTATCTGATGCGTTCTGCCGGTTTCTAACTGACACTCTATTAAGGTGCAAAATCCAAATCGCTCCAAAACTCTGTAATGTGTTACGGCATGCTTACCTATTGCAGGGTCTGAAAACACACCCGATAAACGTCGGTCCTTTAAATCTCTGCCAATATTACCTGTGATGGTGCCTTTGTCTTCTTTGACATCGCCCCAAACTATGGCGTTGTATATGCGACTGATGCTGTGGTAGAAAAACTGCTTGGCCAAATACACCAGGGCGTCTTCTGATTTAGCAATCAGGATTAATCCGCTGGTGTTCTTGTCAATTCTATGAACCAGTCCAGGGCGCATCTCGTCTGAATACTTCGGCAATTGCTTGAAATGGTACAATAAAGCATTTACTAAAGTGCCCGAATAATTATTAAAACCTGGATGTACCACCATGCCCGGTGACTTGTTGACCAAAATTAAATCTTCGTCTTCGTAGGCAATGTCAAATGGAATATCTTCAGCTATCAGTTCAGGATTCCTGGGTGGATTTGGCAATACAACCGTTACAATATCCGCTGGTTTTATCTGATAATTGCTCTTTACTTTCTTGTTGTTCACCAGGATACTGCCAAACTCAATGCCTTTCTGGACCTTTGTTCTGGTGGCATGTTCTATCCTCATCGTAACAAATTTGTCCAGTCGCATCAACGACTGACCTTTATCTGCCACAATCCTGTGGTGTTCAAATAACTCCTGCTCTTCGTTTAAGTCTTCTTCTATCAAAATCTCTGCAATATTATAACAAACATGACATTTAATTTGATATTATCCCTCTATAATGTGTATTTTCGCACAAAATTATGACGCAAATTACACACGAATCAGCCCTGAATAACTTTTTTCATCAGGTAAATTATGCACTGACCAATTTCCATGAACATGGTCTGAAAGCAACAAGTTTTAACAACATCATCATCGGTGGTCTTGGTGGCTCCGGTATAGGTGGTCGTATCGCCAAAAATTATCTGGCAGATAAAATTTCACTTCCTATCGAAGTGTATAGCGACTATACTTTACCTGCTTATGCAAGTAATAAAAGCTTAATCATCCTAAGCTCTTATAGCGGACTTACCGAAGAGACTCTGGCAATGTACGATAAAGCCCGCAGTATCGGCGCTACGATAGTTTGCATCACTTCTGGTGGCACTTTACTGGATCTGGCCAAAGAGAATAACATCCCTTACTATATCGTAGAAGGTGGATACCAGCCTCGTATGGCGCTTGGTTTTTCGCTCAGCTATAACCTGTTAATTCTGGGTGAATTGTTCGGTCTCGAAGTAAAATCTGAACTTCAATCTCTAAAAGCACTTTACGATAACTCAGCTGCTGAACAAGCTCGCGCTAATGACATGCTGGAGTTTTTCAAAAATAATCTTGACAACAAATTTGTTATCGTGGCAGACGCTGTTACCGAAGCGATCGGTATCCGTTTTTGTCAGCAAATTCAAGAGAATGCCAAAGTGGAAGCATTTATCAACGTACTCCCTGAAGCCAATCACAATGTCTTCGAAACCTACTATGGTAAACTGCCAACTAACTTTATCTTCATGAATTCTCAAACCAACGACAGAAATATCGGTCGCTTTGGTTACCTAAAAGAATTACTGGAAAATCAAGGTAATAAAATCTATGAATTGACGCTTAACGGTGGTTCAATCTCTGAACTCTATAAGACTATTCATATGAACGATTGGTTCTCTATTTTGCTTTCCAATGTTAAAGGTGCAGATAATATGAGTGTACCTAATATCAGTGGTCTAAAATCATTCCTTCTGAGAATGAATGCTTCTAATTAATACATGAAACTCGTTACATATAAAAATCAGGACGATAATGCTCGTCTTGGCCTGTTAATCGGTCAGAGAATTCACGATGCTGCCCTTAACAATTCAGCTTTGCCTGACAATATGCTGGCTTTTTTAAATGCAGGTGAAAGAGGCATGGACCTCATGCGCGAAACTGAAAGAATGATCATGGAAGGTCGCGGTATCAGCGAAGGTTTTGCCTACAACGATGATCTGCTTTTGGCTCCCGTACCTAATCCAACCAGTTGTCGCGATGGTTATGCCTTCAGACAGCATGTTGAGGCTGCCAGAAGAAACCGTGGTGTGGCCATGATTCCTGAATTTGACGAATATCCTATCATGTACTTCACCAACCATAACGCTATTCAAGGTCCAGGTGAAATCTGGTGCATGCCCGACCATTTTAATAAACTCGATTTCGAACTTGAAGTGGCTGTGGTACTCGGAAAAACAGGTAGAAATGTTAAAGCTGAAAAAGCCGATGAATACATAGCTGGCTATATGATCATGAACGATATGAGCGCAAGAACTCTGCAAATGGAGGAAATGCTGCTAAATCTCGGACCAGCAAAAGGGAAGGACTTTTCTACAGTGATCGGTCCGTACATGGTTACCCCTGATGAACTTGCCAATTTTAATAAAGCGGCTAAACCTAATCACGTGGGTAATAATTTTGCCCTGGATATGAAATGCTGGGTAAACGGTCAGCTGGTTAGCAGCGGTAGCACCGGTGATATGGACTGGACTTTCGCTGAAATTATTGAACGTTGTGCCTATGGTGTCGATGTTTATGCTGGAGATGTGATTGGCTCTGGTACTGTTGGTACTGGTTGTTTCCTCGAATTAAATGGCACCGGTTTACTTAACGATAAAAATTATCCGGTTCAATGGCTGAAACCAAATGATGTTGTTGAAATGGAAATTACTGGTCTTGGTAAACTTACTAATACCATCAAAGCCGTAGAATCAGATTTCTCAATTTTGGCTTTAAAGAAAAAAACAGCCTCTCTGTAAAATATTAGTTATAGTTAGTAAAAAAGGGAGATACTTTATCTCCCTTTTTTTTTAGGTTTGATTGGTGTTTGTCTATCACAACTGCCAATAAGAATCTTGAAAAAAAATACTCCTGACTACAACCATGAACTACCATACCTCATGGCACTTACCATGATTAATGGTATAGGTAATCACCTGGCCAAACTTCTATATACCCATTGTGGTAGCGCCAAAGCTGTATTTCAGGAAAAGCTTTCCTTGCTAAAAAAAATACCTGGTATAGGCGCTCTAACTGCTAAAAACATAGTGGCTTTTAACCAGTTTGATGCTATTGAAAGTGAATTAAAACTGATTCAAAAACATCACATAAATACTATATTGTACTTCGACGATGCATACCCTAAAAGACTTAAAGAAATTGAAGATAGTCCTCTGGTTCTTTTTTCAAAAGGGAAGGCTTCCTTGGATACTTCACGGATGCTGGCTGTAGTCGGTACCCGTAACGCAACGTCTTACGGAAAACAATTCACCGACGAACTGATTGAAGCCCTTAAACCCTATAACACAACCATCGTCAGTGGTCTGGCTTACGGCACAGATACGAATGTTCACAAAGCTTGTTTAAAAAATAATATCCCAACTATCGGTGTCATGGGCCACGGTTTCTCTACTATCTATCCGGGTGTCAATCGCAAACTGGCTGCTGATATGCTTCAGGATGGTGCACTTCTTACCGAGTTTAAATACAATACCCCGGGCACTAAAGAAAACTTCCCTCGCAGAAACAGAATAGTCGCCGCCATGTGCGATGCCGTTATCGTTGTTGAAAGTGGTAGCAAGGGTGGTAGTATGATTACTGCCGATCTGGCGAATCAATATAACCGCGATGTCTTTGCTTTGCCGGGTAAAATAACCGATACCTACAGTCTGGGTTGCAACCGTCTTATCAGTCAGCATCAGGCTGCTATAGTCGACTCAGTCTCTGGAATGATTAGCCTCCTGGGGTACGATTCTGTCACTAAACCTGCTGCTGCAAACAATCTGCAATTGCTCTTGTCTCTCAATCAGGATGAAACCCAAATTGTCAATGTGCTGAAATCTGGTGATGCTGGAATTGATCAGTTGTATTATGCAACGGGACTGCCAATGACTAAGCTGGCCTTTCTCTTACTGGATCTCGAATTCAGAGGTGTTTTAAGAAACCTGCCAGGTAAAATTTATCAGCTCTGTGCCTGTTGAGGTTTGTCGTTTAACCGTCAAATTTATATTTATCTCGATTAGCCGTCTAGGGTTAGCTTATTTCTTTTATATTTGAAGTTTGAATATGAAAAGTATCATTCTAAGCTTGTCTTTTATTTGCACAACTGCAATCTTCGCAGCTAAACCTGTAGATTCTATTGCCCTAAAACTGGCCACCTATAAAAAAGTAAAATTAACTTCCGATCTCTCTAAGCTGGGTCCGGAAGAAAGAGAAGGTGTTAAATTGCTCATTAGAGCCGCTGAAATGGTTGATATGGCTTTTCGCGCTCAGGCTTACGGTTCTAATTTTGCCGTTGACACGGTGATGGATTCGGAAATCGTTCAGTTCATGCAGATCAATTATGGCCCGTGGGACCGTTTGGATAATAACAAACCATTTGTGAAAGGTGCCGGCGTGAAACCTCCAGGAGCAAATTTCTATCCTACCGATATGAGACAATCGGAGTTTGATAGCTTAAATGATCCCAGAAAAAACAGTCCGTATACCATTATTGTCCGAGAAGATGGTCAACTGAAAGTTGTTCCGTATTCTGAAGCCTATGTTCAGTTTCTCAGAGAAGCTTCACAATCGCTTAGAGTTGCAGCAGATTTCTTTAAAGACTCAATGTTCAGCTTGTACCTGCGCAGCAGAGCTGAAGCACTTATGACAGATAACTACGATGCCAGTGATCGTCTGTGGCTGGATATGAAAACCAATAGATTTGATATCATTATTGGTCCGATCGAAACCTATGAAGATAAACTCTATGGTATTAAAACAGCTTTTGAAGCGTATGTCTTGGTGAAAGATATGGAGTGGAGTCAGCGTCTTGAAAAGTATATCGCTTACCTGCCTGAACTGCAAAAAGGCTTACCAGTCGACAATAAATACAAAGAAGAACTAGCCGGTTCAAGCAGCCAGCTAAATGCTTACGATATCATCTATTATGCGGGAGATTGTAACTCAGGTAGCAAAACCATCGCGGTAAATCTACCAAATGATGAAAAACTGCAAGCCGAAAAAGGAACTCGCAGAAGTCAGTTTAAAAACACAATTAAATCAAAGTTTGATTTTATCATGTTGCCAATTGCTGGCGAACTTGTGGCGCCTGAACAAAGAAAGCACGTTACCTTTAATGCCTTTTTCTCTAATACCATGTTCCATGAAGTGGCGCACGGTCTGGGTGTTAAAAACACTGTCAATGGTAAAGGTACAGTGCAGCAAGCCTTAGGTGCGCACTACAGCGCCCTTGAAGAAGGTAAAGCAGATATCCTCGGTCTGTATATGATCACTCAGTTGTATAACAAGAAAGTGCTTACCGATGGCGAGCTCATGGATTATTACGTGACGTTTATGGCTGGTATTTTCCGCTCTGTTAGATTCGGTGCAGCAAGTGCGCACGGTCAGGCAAACATGATTCGCTTTAATTATTTCCTGGATAATGGTGCTTTTGTTAAAGACCCTAAATCAGGTTTTTACAAAGTGGATTTTGAGAAAATGCAAAAAGCTATGAACAGTCTTAGTGCATTGATTCTTGAGCTTCAGGGCAACGGCGATCTTGAAGGGGTTAAAAAACTCATTGCAGATATGGGTTCTATCCGTCCTGAACTTCAGAAAGATCTCAATAAATTGACTAGTAAAAATATTCCTGTCGACCTGGTGTTCGAGCAAGGTGCAGAAGTTCTGGAACTCAACAAACCTGCAGAAATAGAGATGCCTAACGCTAAACCATAATTTGGCACAATATTTCCTATAATTCTGCGTATACATGTTAAATCAAAATCTGATGAGAAAAATCAAATATTCCCTAATGTTATTGCCGGCCTTTGTTTTATTAACTCTGGCCTTCTGTTTTAGACAAGATACTTCTGACAACGAAGGTACCCTCTCTCAAACTATTGTTGAAGTACTAGAAAATTATCACTACGAACCAAAGCTAATCAACGATAAATTCTCTAAAGAGTTATTCGATCTTTACCTTAAACGTTTGGATAGCGATAAACGTTTCTTTTTAAAAGCCGATATTGATTCTTTAAAGAAATATGAACTGGCGTTAGACGACCAGGCTAAAGAAGGCAGATACCAGTTTTTTGATGTTGTGAATGCGATGCATCTCTCCAGAGTTGCAAGAGCAGAAGTCTATTACAAAGAGTTTCTGGCTAAACCATTTGATTTTAAAACCAACGAATATCTGGATTTTGATGAAGAACACCCTGTATACCTAAACACAGATGCTGAATTGAAAGAGTTCTGGCGCAAAAATTTAAAACGTCAGGTGCTCGAAAGACTCTCTTCTAAAATGGATATTCAGGAAAGAGCTCAGACCAAAAAAGATACCTTCGTAAAAATCAAACCATACGATACCCTCGAACTGGAAGCGAGAAAAGAGGTGCTTAAAAATCACACCGATTGGTTCTCGCGTTTGAAAAAATTTGATAAGAAAGATAAACTCAGCATGTATATCAATTGCATGACTGAAATCTTTGATCCTCATACCAACTACTTCCCGCCCGCTGATAAAGAAAACTTCGATATCCGTATGAGCGGCAAATTAGAAGGTATTGGTGCTCAGCTTCAGGAAAAAGATGGCTTCCTTAAAGTGGCGTCTATCGTTCCAGGCAGTCCGAGCTACAAACAAGGTCAGCTTAAAGGCGGTGATATCATTCTTAAAGTTGCTCAGGGTGCTGCTGAACCTGTAGATGTTACCAACATGAAAATTGATGATGCGATCAAGCTTATCAGAGGTAAGAAAGGTACCGAAGTGCGCCTTACTGTTAGAAAACCAGACGAAACCATCGTCATCATTCCAATCATCAGAGATGTGGTTGTCATGGAAGATACGTATGCCAAATCTATGATCATCGAGAAAGACGGTCAGAAATATGGCTATATCAATTTGCCTAGTTTCTATGTCGATATGAACGATAACAATGGTCGCTCTTGCGCCAATGATGTTGCTGAAGAAATTAAAAAATTAAAACAAGATAAAATAAAAGGTATTATCCTCGACCTAAGAAATAATGGTGGTGGATCTCTAGGTGATGTGGTTAAAATGGGTGGTCTGTTTATTGATCAGGGACCAATGTGCCTGGTTAAACCTCGTCAGTCTTCACCTGAAGTATTGAAAGACAATGATGGTAATGTCCTTTGGGATGGTGCACTCACTATCATGGTAAACGAAAGCAGTGCCTCTGCTTCTGAAATCCTTGCCGCAGCGATGCAGGATTACAAACGTGCAACTATTATCGGTACACCTACCTTTGGTAAAGGTACTGTGCAAACCTTCTTCGATCTGGATCAGGGCATGGGTCGCGCTGATGCCGATAAACTGGGCTCTATCAAAATTACGATTCAGAAATTCTATCGTATCAATGGTGCTACCACCCAGTTGGTTGGTGTTACTCCCGACGTTATTATTCCTGATCGCTACCGCTACCTGAAATTCGGTGAAAAAGAAAATGAATTTGCTTTGGGTGCCGATAAAATCATGAAAGCACCATACTCTATAACCAGTAACTGGGAAAGTAAAATTAAAAACTCTGCTGTTAAAAGTGATAAACGTATCAAGGAAAATTCGCTCTTCCAGGAAATAGAAGTCTTTGCTCAGAAAATTGAAAAACTCAACAGCAAAACAAGGTTTACTTTGAACCTGACCGAGTACCGCGAGGAAATCAAACAATCAGAAGCCGATAATAAGAAGTATGAAGAAATGATGAAGGGTATTCAAACCCTTAAAGTTTCTAATACATCTAAAGATGATAAGGAAATCAGTAACGATGAAATCAAACGCAAAGTAAAAGCAGATTGGAATAAATCGTTTGAAAAGGATATCTATATCCAGGAGGCTGTTAACGTTTTAAAAGATTTAAATTGATACTGGAATCTATTCAACCCTGGGCCGACTACGAACTGATAGATAGTGGTGCCTGCGAAAAACTGGAGCGCTTCGGTAAGTACGTGCTTATCCGTCCTGAACCTCAGGCGCTCTGGCCAAAACAACTAACTGAAAAGGAGTGGAGCTCAAGAGCACACGCCCGCTTTGTCAGAGATAACAATAAGAAAAGTCACCGCGACAGTAATAACGAAAATGGTGGATGGCAGTTCTTTAAAACCGTGCCAGCGTCATGGGAAATTCAATATGCGCCGCTGAATCTTAAACTTAAATTGTCCTGCACCTCTTTTGGTCACCTCGGCGTCTTTGTAGAACAAGTCACTAACTGGCATTTTTTTGATGAACAAGTTAGGCGCATTGGCAATACACCAAAGGTCTTAAACCTGTTTGCTTATACCGGTGCCGCAAGTATTGTGGCTGCTCAGGCAGGTGCCGAAGTAACGCACCTCGACGCTGTCAGAAATGTGGTTACCTGGGCCAACGAAAACAAACAACTCTCTAAAGCACCAGAAATTAGATGGCTGGTCGAAGATGCGCTTAAATTCGTTAAACGCCAGGCTAAAAAAGGCAATCTCTATCAAGGTATAATTTTAGATCCTCCGGCTTATGGAAGAGGTCCTGATGGCGAAAAATGGGTGCTCGAAGATCAGATAGATGAACTAATGTTTTACAGCGCGCAAATTACTGATCCAAATGCACATTTTGCTTTGTTGAATTTGTATAGCATGGGACTAAGTGGCAGCATCGGTGTGAACCTCTTTAAAGCCCACTTTAAAACCCAGGCCCAATGGGGTGAGTGTCTTGTACCTTCCACTGCTGGCCTGGATCTACCGCTCTGTACCTGGGTGAGATCGGTTAAATAATCAGTTTTCAATTTATCAATTCTCTGTTTATGAGATGAATTATGATTCGCATCATAGGGAATCATGACTGCTCTCATCTTTTTATAACTTTTAAAGGTTCAATTTTGATGTATAAATATTTTAATCGTTATGAAAGAATCAATTGCAAAAATCCACAACCTATGTGAAGACTGGAAAAGAGAACTTAAGTTCTTTAAAGATGAAATTCCTTTACTGAGAAAAAGACTGGATGAAGTGGTCTCTAAAAATACCGCGACTGAAATCCTGCAGGAAGTTGAACACTTCGAAAATAAATTCAGAATTCTGTCAACGCATGTCGACGAATTACTGCATGATATTACTATCAAAACGGATGAGTTAAATGCACAAGCTGCTTCTCAGGCAAAATACATTAATGTTAAAATGTTTGATGCAGATACAGTTTTAGAAGACTTAATGCTCGCCACTTCGAAAGATTTTCACGAAACTAAAAACAGTTACTATAAGTTCCTGTCTAAAGTGATGTAATTACAAAATGGCGCGACGAATCTTTAATAGTTTTTCCATTAAAGGTTCCAGAAGATCAATCTGCAACATGTTGGCGCCATCACTCAATGCCTGCGATGGTCGTGGATGGGTTTCTATAAACAACCCATCTGCGCCCGTTGCTATGGCTGCCTTTGCTATCGTCTCAATCATCTCTGGTAATCCTCCCGTTACACCTGAACTCTGGTTAGGTTGCTGTAAACTATGTGTGATGTCCATAATCACCGGATAACCGGTCTTCTTCATCCAGGTAATATTCCTGAAATCGACAATCATATCCTGGTACCCAAACATATTACCTCTGTCCGTTAACAGGATGTTATGGTTGCCACTGTCTACCACTTTCTGGGCCGCATGATTCATGGCACCAGCTGCCGCAAACTGTCCCTTTTTTATGTTGACGAATTTACCTGTATTGGCTGCCGCTACTAATAAATCAGTCTGTCTGAATAAGAAAGCCGGTATCTGTAAAACATCTACATATTGAGCGGCTATTGCTGCTTCATGCGCTTCGTGTATATCCGTTACTGTTGGTACATTGTAGTGCTTGCCAACTTTCTGAAGTATCTCCAGCGCTTTCTCATCGCCAATGCCGGTAAATGAATCTAATCTCGAACGGTTGGCTTTTCTGTATGATCCTTTAAATACCCATGGAATCTCCAATCTGTTGCTGATGTCGTTTATTTTATCTGCTATTTCAAAAGCAATGTCTTCGCCTTCAATGGCGCATGGACCAGCTAAAATGAAAAAGTTGTTGGATTGGGTATGTTTTAAATTTGGAATTTGTGGAATCATTTCGTGTTCAAAATTACAATAAAATTATATCTAAGAGGACTTCGAAACAAAAAATCTCTGTTTAGTGCCTGATTCTGTATGTATCTCCAGAATGCATTTCATCGCATCCCGTTTATCTTTTCTTAATGTGGTTGAGTTGATCATGTCAAACCATTGATCATCTCTCAACCATTCGCCTTTCTCCAAATGATAGGTTTTAGAACTCAGTTTTTTATAACGCTTCTTGTCTTTGTACATGACACTGATTTTAACCTTCTGTTTCATGCTGCTTTTCATAATCACAGTGGTATACCTGGCTAAGGTTACTGTAGATGATGATGGTATGAAATCGTATTCGAAATCTCTGCCGGATACTCTTACATAGCACAAGTCCATATCAGGTAGGCCGTTTCCCATCAAGGTGTCTGAATTTTGAAAGTGTGTGGCGCTTAATTTAATGGCTGATTTTAATGAATCAATCGCAACTAATGGAAAGGCTTGCATGAGGCAGGCTAAGGCTCCTGCAAAAATTGGCGTGGCATAAGAGGTGCCATTGCCAGGATAAAAGCCATTGTGAGAGGCTATTGTTACGCGCTGTCCTGGCGCCATAAAATCGGGCTTTACGCTGCCATTGTTAATGCCTTCAGAACTGAAAGAGGCTTTGTTTCCGTCGTGGTCGCATGCCCCGATAGCAAATACGCCTGTGGCATCTGCAGGTGTTCCAATCTTGCGCCATTTTCCCTGTCCTTCGTTGCCGGCACTGCAAACTACCGCCATGCCAGTAGCATTGGCAATGTTAGCACCTCTGGCAATAATGGTAGAATGTCCATCAAGTTCATTATACGTATGGTTCAATGCTGGATTGTCGAATGTATGATAACCTACAGAGGCAATGATCATGTCTGCGCCACAACTGTCTGCAAATTCTGCGGCAAACACCCACTTCAATTCTTCTAAAGGATATTCCTGTGAAGCAATTTCAGTTCGCAAAAGCATATAATCGGCTAATGGCGCTGAACCTATGTATGAGTTAGGATTAAATGTCTTCATGAAGCTTAATACTTTGGCGCCATGAGCATCGTCTTCCCACACACTGTTGTCGCCATCTACAAAATCTTTGATGATGGTGCCAGGCTGCAGAAGGTCTTCCATCCCTTTAACTCGGTAAGCATTAAAAAATCCTGCATCCAGAATAGCAATGCTCATCGTCTGTCCCATATATTTTCGACGATGTAAGTCAGGCAGTCCAATCATGTTTAACTGCTCGTAACTTTTGTTGTACTGGACTTCAGTGTAAATACTGTCCCAGTTCAATTTTTTTAATTGAATGAGTTCTGCCGAACGTTTATAGTAATCTGGATCTATTTCTTCAGCAATCTGTTTCGTGCGTTTTTTTATGGTGCCTAAAAATTGGATATCCGAGACAAAAGATTGATGCCTGATGTCTCCCAAACTGGCAGATTGATCTAGTATAACTTCTACACCATTTAACCATTTAGATGCCTGCACAACGGTAACACCTCTTAAGACATCAATGGCCTGTATGTATGAGTTATTGACAGGTAGATCATTTAAAGTAAATCCAATGCCAAATTTCTGTCTTCTGTCTATCGACTTTACTGACAGGTATTCCCAGGGCTTATCAGTGGAATACAAACTGTTGTTCTTGTCTTTAAAACTAACAAAATAATGGGAACTTGAATCATTAGCCCAGCAATTAACTGAAACCAAGACTAACAATAGGGAAAAACTAAAGCGCATGTTTGATTAGCTTATATCTGATTTTATAACCTCGCCACTGAGAACCGTTGCGCTCAATGGCTACTTGATTTTTATACACCATACCTATGCCCAATGCATAAATTTCTTTGAAACTTCTCTCTCTGAAATTGTTGTTAATATTGGTGCTTTCAACACTTATAGTTTTTTTAAATTTAAAAGTATCTTGATTATAAGGTTTGTCTATTGCTCCATAAAAGACATTAATGGCATTGTCCAGGTTGTAGGCATTTGAATTCCAAACCGCGTCTGTTGTCACCGGGAAAGACAATTTAATAAAGCGTTTATTGTCCTCTACACGTTCAACCATGTTTTTATCACTTACGGTGTAACAAGAGTACTGATACTTCCAAAGCGATGTGTCGCTGTTTCTTTTATATCGGTCTATCTTTAATGCCACTCTTCCCATATTGTCTTTGAACTCAGATTCATTCACTTCCATTATCTGGTAGTTGAAGGTGTCTGAAGAATTACTGAAATCATCAAAAATAACTTCATTGACATCGAAAACAGATAAAGATCCTACACTGTCATTGTAATAGGCCTCATCAGTATTTCGAATATAGATTTCGTAGGCATCTTTCTTACATGCGCCCAATAACAATATTCCGAAAACTATATAAAGGGGAAACAGTCTCAATTAATCAGCTTAATGATGGTTTTCTTGCCTGATGGAAATGTGTCATTCTGCAAATAATCCGTTGAGTCTGTAAAGCGGTATATCAAACCAATGTTTTTAGCATACACTTCTTCTCTGACACTATTGATAATGCCTGTCTGTGGTTTGCTGAGTTTTACACTCACACAATTGTTGTAAGCTTTGCTGCCGAGATTAAACCCCGTGAATACCGAGGTGTATTTAATAATCTGTGGCTCGCGACTATTGAACATATTGCAATTCCATGTGTAGGTGGAACCTTTGGTTTTATAAGATGAAATAGGGAAGAGCATCTTTACTTCAGTGCCGTTCTCCATTTTTTCCATGGCATAATTGCCTTTGATTTTTCTTTCGAAGGTTTTAAAAACCACATACCTGAACTTCTCCTGATTATACGTGCTAAGCTCTACTCTGTATACTGTGTCACCACTCAGGTCGACATATTTTTCTACAACCTCTTCCTGAACAATGTTTGAAAAGGTGTCTATTTTCCTTTGAAAAAGATCGTAAACAATCGTGTCAATGCTGTACAAGTGCTTGCTGCCTATTTCGGTAGGAAAATATTCTTGTCCCTTAACTACAAGTTCTTCTTGTCCGTTACGACAAGCGTATATCAGAGAAATAAACAGCAATACAAGATAAATAGTGGTCTTTTTCATATTTATTTGCTACAAATTTAAGCATAAACAATAAATTCATCTTAATATTGCAGTATAATTTTATCATGCAAATTCTCGACGGTAAATTAATCTCGCA
Organism: Bacteroidota bacterium; assembly: GCA_027490055.1. Classification (GTDB taxonomy): domain Bacteria; phylum Bacteroidota; class Bacteroidia; order NS11-12g; family UBA955; genus JABMMZ01. Next base: position 51,258 of record JAIXYV010000036.1, read on the forward strand.
AACAGTTAAAGATGGTATTAAATCTGAACTCGAAAACTACCTGTCTAATGGTCTGCGTCGCCCACACCTCGTAGCAATTCTGGTAGGTGAGGATGGCGCCAGTCGCACCTATGTCGATAGCAAAGAGAGAAATTCTCTTGCCTTAGGTTTCGATTCAACAGTTCTTAGATTGCCAGCTTCTACCAGCGAGGATGAATTAATCGCTATTGTAGAAAAATATAATAACGACGATTCAGTCGATGGAATGCTGGTGCAATCTCCTTTGCCTAAACACATCAACGAAAACCTAATCACGCAAACCATCATCCCTCACAAAGATGTTGATGGCTTCCACGATATTAATATGGGTAAATTGGCAAAAGGCGATGAAGGATTTGTTTCTGCTACACCACTTGGTGTTATGATGCTGCTCGAAGCCTATAAAATTCCAACTCAGGGGAAACACTGTGTCGTGGTAGGCAGAAGCAATATAGTGGGTCGACCAATGAGTCTGCTCATGTCCTCTAACAGAGCATATGGCAATGCAACTGTTACCGTTTGTCACAGTAAAACCGAAAACCTGGAATTCTATACCAAACAAGCAGATATACTAATCGCTGCTCTGGGTAAACCTGGCTTTGTTAAAGCCGATATGGTTAAACCTGGCGCCGTTGTCATCGATGTTGGTATCACCCGTATCGAAGACGCTAACAGAAAATCTGGTTTCTATCTGCGCGGGGATGTCGATTTCGAACATGTTCAACACATAGCAGATTATATCACGCCTGTGCCGGGTGGCGTCGGACTGATGACCATCGCTGCTCTGTTAAGCAACACCTTTAAAGCCTATAAGAACCACCTGGGTTTATGATATCAGATAATAACAGTTTCACTTATCCTGTCATGGAACACTTTTACACCATTCAGGGTGAAGGTGCCTATACCGGCTGTGCTGCTTATTTTATCCGTTTAGGTGGTTGCGATGTGGGCTGTGTCTGGTGCGATGTGAAGGAGAGCTGGGACGCTGCTGCTCACCCTCAGATGTCTGTGTCAGACTTGGTAAGTTTAGTAACTTCAACACCTGCTAAAATATGTGTTATTACTGGAGGCGAACCTGCCATGTACGACCTAAATCCGCTGATTTCTCAATTGCAATCGGTCTCTGTAAGGGTGCACATCGAAACCTCTGGAGCATACGAAATTCAAGGGAAGCCTGACTGGATTTGCCTCTCGCCCAAAAAGTTTAAATTCCCGATTAAAGAAGCACTGGTGAGAGCCAATGAGTATAAGGCAGTAGTATTTCACAAGTCGGATATCGAATGGGCGCTGAGTTATGTCAGCGATTTACCGTCAAGCTGCATCAAATACCTTCAGCCTGAATGGAGCAAATCTGAGCTGGTTACACCCCTCATCATCGATTTCGTTAAATCAAATCCCGATTGGAGAATTTCCCTCCAAACCCATAAGTTTCTCAATATTCCTTAAGCCTTTTTCTGTTGCGAATATTATTTGGCATATCCACCAAAATTCGTCAAATTTGCATTACTGATGTTTAAAGGAATTTCAACCGCCACTATTCTTAAGACGCTGGGACTGGCAGTACTTGCTTTTATAGCTTACCTCTTTATTTCCATGTTGTTTACCTCATGGTACACCCGACACGGTCAAAGTATTAAAGTGCCGAAAGTTGAAGGGATGCCTGCCGCAAATGCAGAAACGCTTCTGGATGATAACGACCTCGAAATGGTAATCGTCGACTCGGTATACAAAGAAGATGTAAAACCTATGACAGTGGTTGAACAAGATCCTCAACCTGATATGAGCGTTAAACCTGGTCGTAAAATCTACGTAACAGTCAATACCGGTATTAAACCTAAAGTTAAAATGCCTAAACTGGTTAACGGTGGCGCTAATCTGGCTAAAGTATTGCTGCAAA
>JAIXYV010000115.1 GCA_027490055.1 Bacteroidota bacterium
ATTATTCTGAGAAATAACATCTGAATAAATATCCCTTCTTGTAACTCCAGCCAGGTAATAAGAACCGTCAGTTTTCTTTTTATACTCTTCGCATTCCACGACGATCACTCCACCCTGATTTACAGAATTAGGGGTAAAGGCAATATCACCGGTAGCTTTAGATACATAGAATCCTTCTACCGTTGGTCCAGATATATTCGGAGAACATGGAAATGCTCCTGAACAATAAAAATTAAACGGATAGTCGTAGTCATACCCAAAGGCATAAGACACACTAACGGTGCGACTTCTTAAGGCTGGCTTCAGACTGAACACCAAAGAATCGCCATCGGCATTTACAACCCCTAAGGACTGGTAATTCGACTGATTGGCAACATGTAAAAAATTTGGTGAAGAAGAAAACTCTGTAGATGAATTATTAAGTCCCTCACAAAGATTTAAGGACGCATAATTAAAGAAATTCTGCTCAGTAAAGGAAGTATTGAGATTAATATTTCTTGACGACAAGCCAATTGAAACATCCAATTTACAATAGCCATTATTCAAAGCGGTTGAAAAATCGAATGTCCCTTCAAAGACATGCATTTCATAACCAAAAGGCACATTGGAGCCCAGTCGGCATTTACTTACCTGATTAAAGCACAGATTAGTCATGTCCTGAATAGCGGTTCTGCTTACCTCTACCGTTCCGATAGTAGTAGCAGAGTACGAAGTTCCCAATGCCCCCTTAATTATAAGATCTGGCACTTCGTTACAACTGGAAGAATTATCGCCACCACCAATATTATTGAATTTACATTCACGGCAGTCGCGGTACACTTTCAGTGTAAATTTGTAGGTATTACTGTAGAGATGCTTATAACTAATTTCAGCACCTGCAATGTGGGTCGCTAATACTTCTGCCTGTGTTATAAAACACAAAAACAGAACAAGCAATGTTCTGAGCAGAAAGTTGTATGTACCCTGAGTTTTCATGTTTTAATAAACCAGCAAACTCTCCTGATTGGGAGAGTTTGCTGATTAAATGTTTTATCTCAACAGAGTTACTGTTCCTTCGTAAGTGTATTCCTCGCCATCGTAGGCTGTTACCTTGATGAACCATGCATAAACATCTTGTTGTGCATCTTCAGCTTTGTAGGTACCGTCCCATCCGGCATATTTATCATCGGTCTCCCAAAGTTTCTCACCCCATCTGTTATAGAGTTCGATATGGAAGGTTTTCTCACCGTTGACTACTGCTCTGAATACATTGTTAGTTTTCGGACCAGTACGCTCAGGACTGAAGGCTGTTGGCACGAATACTGTTACGTCCGGACCGATTTTTCTGAGTTGAGAGATTGTATCCCAGCAAGTATAATCGGTGCCTTTGTAGTTGTATGTATAAGTTGAAGTCAGGTGCACATAGTATTTATTGGTATCGGCAGTGTACGAGTGGATTGGGTTGTACAAAGTACTGGTATCATCCACATCGTCGGTACCGAAGTGCCATAGGTAACTCATTGCCCCTGGAGAAGTCCATCTAACTTTAGTTTCATTGAAGAACTTAAATTTAGGGAAGGCTACAGTGGTAAAGAATCCAGGATCACTGCTGTATCCAGCTTTTGGCTGAGGTAATACTTTGATATAACCTACAGAGTCTCTTTGTACACGACAAACCTGAGTATCATTTACACCCCACTGATTGTCCACGATCAGACTAACATCGTACCAGGTACGTTTAGCAGTATCGTATTTAATATTTTGTGGGTTAAAGGTAGTGCTTTTCAGAATGGTATCACCATTACCGAACCACCAGGTGTAGCGCAGGTTTGGTGAAGCAAATGGTTTTTGAACCATGGCAGTGAAGTTAACGATTGCAGGCTCACACTGAATTTCAGGATCTGCCATAAAGTTAAACTGTGGATATGGCTCGATGATTAAATTCAAATCAGCTTTTGCTATCGGACAAACACCTTCTTTAACCGTGCTGGCAGTAACGATTACTTTACCATTTAACTGATCAACTGCAGTATCATTGAAACCATGCTTGTAGGTAGTCAATAGCAATCTATCATCGGCAAACGAACCATCACCGTTAGAAGTCCATCTGGTATTAGCAGCCCATTGTTTAGAAGCATTCACATTGAAGAGTATGCCTTCACATTGTTGATATGGATTCGGCGAAAGTATTTTTACTTCAGGTTGAGATTGTACTAAGAGCGACTGTGAATCGGAGGCCGAACAACCAGTCAGTGGGTTAGTGTACTCAAACTTCATCATGTATCTACCTTCGTACTGTTTAGTTTTCGGACTCATAGCTGGGTCGAACTGGCGTCCAGTAACACCCGGACCACTCCATTTACCTACTGCACCTGATGGAACAGTGTTCTCAAGATCGAAGGCTGCAGCACTAGAACATACAGTATCAGGTACGTTGATCTGGATGATTGGTAAACCATTCACAAGGATCTCGGCACTATCAGATACAGGACAACCGCTGGCAGTGTCTGTCAGTTTCAATAAGAACTGACCAGGACCGTAACTAGGGTCGAAGTATTTCTGACTCTTAACAGAGTTTATGATTCTGTTGCTCACATTTGGATTGGTCATGTCTCTTGAGCCACCGAATTCTACGGTAGTCCAGAAGCCATAGGTAAAGCGTTTGCCTGTATTACGATCACGGGCGAAGCTATCCAGAGCCAATAGTGGGTTATTGATACACTGTTTAGGAAGAGAAGAGAACTGAATTTCAGGTAATCTTACAACTGTTACAGTAGTAGTATCGCAAGTCTGGCAACCAGTTAAAGCATCTTTAAAGCAATACTCAATTTTATAGTCACCAGTTTTTTCGTTTTCACCTTCCATACCTGGATCCATACCAGTAGTCACTGGGAAAGTAGGTAAAGGCATAACGATAGCAGTAGGATCAACACCAGAACCAGCTGGCACGTCGATGACACGGAAAGTTTGGATACCTCCTGTTTTGATAAATGGTCTAACAACCAGTTTATCCAGAGTAATGATACCTGCACGCTGACAGAAAGTACCTTCTTTCAATTCAACGATAGGGTTTGGATTTAATCTAACTACTTTACATTCTTTATTGTAGCAACCTTTATAGTCGCGGTAATCGTAGCAGATTGAATCTCTCAAACCAGTACTTGGCAATTGCTCGTTTTTAACAAAGCTTGGGAAATCCCATTTGTAAGTGTTAACACCCACAGGACCGCCGGTGATCCAGCTTGGCTTTTTGCTGTGGAAGTATCTTAGGTCAGTTTGAGTTTCTGTTTTGTCTCCAGAGAAAGCTTTTGCAACACCATTCTGAGTTAAGTTAACGGCACCCTCTGCGTAACAACGCGGAGGAATATTGTTAAACTGGAAGGTAGGCAGAGCATTCACCACAAGGTTAAACGTATCGCGGTCTTCGCAGGTATGTCCACCCTGGGTAACTTTCAGGAACATTTCGTAGTTGCGAACTGTCATGGCAGTGATTCTAACTTTGAAGGATGAATCATTCGCTATAGATGCTCCAGTATTTAAGTCTTTCCAAACCACTTGTTTTGGATAACCAACCGGACGACGCATACCTTTTACTTTAAGGGTATCGAAGATACATATTTCTCTGTTCGGCTTAGCGATAGCTATTACAGTATCATTGACAAACAGTTCCATAGTATCGCTGGTATTACAACCAAGATGGTCAATTACTTTAGCGATGTATTTACCAGCTAAGCTGGTAGTGATGGTACGGGTACTGTCGCCGTTTGGCTGCCAGTAGTAGCGCATGGTATCTGCATTCTGAGCATCCAGTGTCACTGACTCGTAGGTACAAATCCTTTGATCAGGACCGATGTTAACGATTGGGTTTGGCTGATACAATACGAAGATGGTATCACGGTCAACACACTTATTTTTATCGGTTAACTGTAGCACCATTCTGGTACTTTGAGTTGGTTTAAATAAATTGTATTTATCTAAGGTGTCTTTTGGATCAAAGGTATTGATAGGTACTTCCCATCTGTATTTGTATGAAGGAACACCAAATGAAATTTTAGGTTCAATCATTAAACTGTTTCCAGCACATACGAAAGTATCTTTACCGAAGGCCAGCTCAACATCTAATACTGGAGGGATAATTACTGTATCGGTGTAGATAGTAGGACATTGGTACTGTGTATTGTTTACATAGTGTTCAATGATATATTTACCGCCGCGTTTGAACTTGAAACTATCAAGTTGTCTGTAGCTCATGTAATAAGGTACACCACTGTTCGTGCTATCACGGATGGTGAACTGGTATACATAGTTTTTAGGATTTTGGTTGATGGTATCGACCGGAGTAGCTTTCCATTTTAATCTACCGCAATCGCCCAAAGTGTATTTTCTTGTGGTACGAGCTTTAGGCTTAACAGTGATGTTGTATCCTTTGTTGGCAGAAGCCGGACGAGGACAGTTGTCATCTTTTACAGTTGCGGTGAAGGTGTAGGCGTTCGGACGGGCATCCCCAATTTTGGTTTGCCAGCAGAACTGTGCTTCCTTTTCACGGGCTGTAGGATCCACAATGGTGAACGTAGCACTAGGAATACCATAGTTCCAGGTCAGTGTTGTAGTATCTAAACGTGTTTGCTTTGGCAGGAACGGTTCGTCTTTAGTACCAATCGTGAAACAGATTTTATTTCCTTCACAAATTGAATATTTATTATTACCTACAAATGACGGAGGGTTATTGTCAGGACATTGTTTTACAACAATCTGCATATCCCTTCTGGTAAAACCGATTTTCACCCATTTTTTAGTAGCAGAGTCTTTTCTCCACTCTGTGATTTGAATAACAATTACACCTACCTCATCACATTTAGTTGGGGTAAATACAATATCACCAGTCTCTTTATCGAAATAGAAACCTCTTGGAGGCTTAGCATTTGGTAATGCTCTACAGTTTACCACACCAGGATTTGGCGGGCAATATGGGGTCATTGGAATCTGAGAGTTGAAGTTCCCAGTATAAGTTTCGTTGGATTGGTTGGCGTTCAATGGTGTACCAAGTTCATAAGACAAACTATCACCATCAACAACCTCTCTTACCCCGTTATTGTATGTGAAAGGCTGGTTACAGCACACATAAGCAACCGGAGGAATTGACAGCTGTGGAGAGGTGTTACATTTGTTTCCAATGTTACAGATATTGATCATCGCATCGGTGTAGAAGTTACCCGGTGAAATGGTTGTGATAGCACCGTTACGACAGCACTGCTCAACTTTGATAATGATTTCACAACATCCTGCGTCTTTCATCGCTTTGAACGGACTGGTATTGAAGTCCACAATCGCTTCGAAAACGTGCTCCTCGATACCCTCGCTGGAAGGCGTGTTCTGAGGATTACACGGCGCTGTACCACCTGTACATGTCGGTGTTAAGTCGTTGATCGCAGTTCTGGTGTAATTCACCGAAGTCTGGTTAGATCCGTCTTTACAGAACATCTTGATGTCCGGGCTGTTAAACGGAATACCACGGCAATCCCTGTAGATTTTGATTACCAACTTGTATTTCCCGGGAGAAATGCACTCATAGGCAATGTCACCACCCATCATGTGTGATGCTTTAGCCTCCTGAACACCCAGGATTACAAAGAGAACAATTAGTATTTTGTATAATCTATTCATATGTTGTTGTTGCTTTTTCTTAGTGATTTAATGTGAATTTAATGTACCTTTTTGTGTTTAATGTTTCATATTCCAAAAGATACACCCCTTCGGCTAAATCTTGTGGTAATATAATACTATTATCAAAATTATCCAAATCGATTTTGATTATTTGGCGACCTTCAGAACTGATAATTCTCATACTAGCAGGACTTTCAGCACTGAACTTTATCACCATTTTTTCCCCTGCTCTCACAGGATTGGGATAAAGCGCAATTTTCTGACCGTATTTAAACTCATTTTTGTCATTTTTTAAGAGGTTTTTAGTATCTAATACCTGCTTAATCTTTAAACAAGATTGACCAATTTGTTTAATATCGAATGTATCTTCTTCTACAAAAAAATACACCACGTCATAATTTCTTCCTGTTCCGGCTTTTAGATTAACTGTGTCAAAATTCATTAAGCCGTATCTTTTACCCGGCTGATAACGCTCGTTATCACTCCACATTACTGAACCTTGTGAGGCATCTGTGTTGTATGGATACACAAACTTAGCCGATGCACCACTGGCATCTACACCGTTTCCTCCATATACCAACTGCTTGCCGTTCTTCCAGTAACCACTCATCAGGCGCACATAATGCGAATCAAGCACCGGAAATCCGTTGACCGGATCTGGGGTATTCTCGAAATACATTGTGGATGATAACTGATTATTTAAGGCCATACAACCAATAGACAACAGCCTGTTTGAAAACGTTGCCTCACTTGTATCATTTATTGCAAATAATATTTTATTTCTTACATCCGTTCCCAGGTACTCGTTATCCTGACTGCCAATGCCAAAGTTCATTACCGTTGACAATCTGAAATTTTTATAATCTGAACTGGTGCGGTTAAACACCGAATACCTTACCATCACACAACGCGACAATGCTGTATCCGGCAGCGAAAAGGCCATCACCGATGTATGCAACTCGACGCCCAGTGGCGCAATATTCCCCTGCTGGTGAATACCTGCCTTATCATTGGCAATACTATACATTAATACATCGCTTTTCATATATGGATAATCGCCCTGACTTGGCTGATACAACTGATCATTGATATCATTATCAACAAATGGCGCCAATATCTTTGCATACCCTGCGCCTCCATTACCCGGCCATGTAGTAATAACCGGCACGGCCACGTAATTATTGTCTTGATAATGCTGCTTGTGAAAATCAATCTGCTGTTTTTTTACCTGCCACACCTTGTTCCACGCTAAAGTATCTGAAGAAGCGCCGTTATTTACCTGAAGCGGACCGCACCAGAAATCCTGTACACCGCCAATAACATTATGAGCAGATACTCTGATTGTTCCTGTATTATCGGTTGCAGACATCCACACCCCAGCTCTGTCCATTAATCTCATCCCTGCCACACTTCCTATCGCAGGAAACTCAGCCGAATCAGACAATAAACCATTGCCAGAGAGGCGCACACTTATCTGCCTGCTCATCAATCTATCTGTTGCAGGCTGAGCATAGACTGACGAGCCTAGTGCCACCATCAAAAATATCAGTAAAGGATATTTCAAAATACAGAATATCTTAGACCCAGAGTTGCTGTAAAGTTGTAGATTTTTTCGTTTGTAAAGTTGCCAGTGCTGGCGCCCTTCAATCGCATATAATTAATGCCAGGTTCTGCAATCAATCTGAATCTCGGACTAATTCTGTAGGCTGTCATGAAACTCATGCCCGCTCCCACATGCAGAGATTTAGTATTGGAAACTTTAACTAAAGCATTCGCTTCATTCAGCATGGTGTGAACTTTGGCATAAGTCAGCAAATTCAAATCTGCTGAACCATACAAAGCGAAATCAAATTTACCTGCTCCGAAATTATACCCTAATCCTATTGGCATTCTGAATAAAGAATAGGTATTCTTAAAATCAACTGCCTTAGATCTTGCTGCTATACCACTTACGGTGTCTTTGGTTTCTACTCTTATGACACCTCTTATCGGATCATTAATAAACCTTACTTTAGTATTGATAGTAGTATACGCTTCGTTATAAATATAATCGCCTCTGTAATGCACGATTTGATTCATATAGCCCAAGCCAGCGAATACGCTCATTTTGCCTTTCAACGGCACAGAAACTCTAATGCCAGCTTGCTGATTGTAAGTACCGTTTCTTAGAGCATTAACTGCGGCATCCTGAGTTTTCACAGTGCTGTATACATTACCAAATAACAAATCGACAAAGAACGGATGCTGATTGTTTTTACCAACATGGTAGTTCATCTTTTCGGTTTTAACCGGACTGAAAGCGTCGAACGCAAAAGGATATTGCATTTTCTCTATTCTGCTGGTGCCTGTATACCTCAATATTTCATTTTCCAGCATTTGCGGATCTACACTTTCGTAAACGAAAAGGTGACTGTTGCCATTATGACTTTCATAATCAATTACTGGTCGGTTAGCGGCATCAACATCAAAGTAAGACGATGGATCGGCATTTACCCAAGATGGTTTGCCATAAAATCCGCCTTTAATTTTACGGATAGCTCTGTCAGAATTACTTGCAATTGCTTTGGCAGAACCCGAGTTTCTATTAGTGCTGACTGATTTTGCTCGATTAGTTTTTGCAGTGCCTGCTTTCTCAGTCGCCGCCAACACAGTCTTCTGCGTTGTTCCAGACTTTTGCTGACCATTGTCTGCAGACTTTGACAAGTCGGCATTCTCAGCACTAGGTTTATTATCTGAAGTTACAGCATCAGAAGCTTGTTCTGACTCTGTACTGGCAACCAAAGTTTGTTGGGGCTCTGAATCCTTAGCATTGAAAAACCATACACCGGCTGTGATAGCCACGACGGCTGTCAACAAAAACAGTTTGGTATATCCAAGGCCCAGAAACGGCTTTGGTCTGGCAGCGCGTTTTTCAAAAATAGCGTCGAGCAAACCATCGGCAGGACTGACTTCAGCCTGATTAACTTTGTCTCTGATTTGCTTTTCAAACGAGTTATCCATCATAAATTAATTTTTTCTAATTTGATTATTTGTTGTTGTAAATATTTTTTTGCCTTGGCATACTGACTTCTGGAACTGGCTTCCTCAATACCAAGATTATCTGCAATTTCTTTGTGACTTAAACCTTCAATGGCGTACATGTTAAAGACATATTTGTACCCCTGAGGCATTTGTGAAATGAGCTTTAGAATATCCTGCTCAGACATCTTATCGATAATGTTTTTATCATGCTGGAGGAAGTCATCACTAACATTGCCAAGCTCTTCGAATTTGATTTTATTGGCTCTGATTTTATTGATGGCATTATTCACCATAATCCTTCTCACCCACCCTTCCAGGGAGCCTTCCATCTTAAACTTTCCGATATTGTCAAATACTTTAATGAATCCTTCTTGTAACATATCTTCTGCTTCCATTCTCGAGCTGGCATAGCGCATACACACAGCCATCATCTTTCCCGAAAACCTCTTGTAAAGTTCTCGCTGACATTCTCTGTCCTCTGCTATACAGCCTTTTATGAGGTTTTCCTCTGTCATTTGATGTTGTATATTGTACCACAATGCACTCAATTTACTGTCAAGACACGACTAAAAGCCGTTTCGTGGTATGAGTCACAAAAAAAAATTAAAATAATCTAAAAACTTGTTGAAAAGGTTCAAATTTAGATATTAAAATTTGATAAATCTACCTTTAATATTGCACTATGGCTTATGCCCTTCAAATACCATGTATCACCATGCACTATTTTCCTGAGACAGTGGAAAGTATCAAGAAACTTTGCCAGACGGCAGGATTCCAGGTCAATTTACCAGAATCTGCTACCTGCTGTGGTTTACCGTATTTTGAAAAAGGCGAACTCCTTCAGGCCAAATCGATAGGTGAATACAACCTATCTGTATACGGACAGAACAATGTCATTAGCATCAGTCCGAAATGCCACAACACGCTTTCCAACCACTATCCGGACATTTTCAATAATACCGTTTCCCATAACGATGCTACACATCTGGCCAGACATCTGGTGAACCTGAAAGAACTACTCGCCAAAATCCCCAAAGAAAAACTCAAACCTATCAAAGGTCATTTCTTCTATGTCAGAGAATGTTGCCGAGCCGATGAATTTGATCTGGCTTCTCTGGGCTTAAACAACCTTACCTGGCAGTACTCAATGCTCAGTCCGACTTGCTGTGGCGCCGGCGCCTCTCTGCCAGTCAGCAACAAAGAACTGTCCCTCAAAATGGCCCAGGCACTTATTGACGATTTCAATGCATCAGGCGCCGAAGCAATGGTATTCGAAGACGATATCTGCCGTCAGCACCTCATCAATACCGCCAATACCAGTCAGACGCCTATTACTACTTTTCACCTAGTTGATATCATCGCTAAAGCCTTATGAGCCTTCCTGAATATTCCACCATCAGTCGCAGCGACCTGTTAAGCTTCACCCAATCGGTTTTCAAAGCTATTGGTTGCTCAGATAAAGATGCAGCACTTGCCAGTGATGTCTTATTAAAAGCCGACCTAAGAGGTATAGACTCTCATGGTGTTGCCCGACTTAGTGGCTATGTGCGTTTGTATGAAAACGGGCGAATTAATACTCAACCTAATATCACTGTCATCAGGCAAAAGCACAGCGTTTTTACTTTAGATGGTGATGCTGGTCTCGGTCTCGTTACAGCACCCCGTGCTATGGAGATGGCCATCGAAAAAACTGGTCAATACGGCAGTTCATTTGCCGCCGTTAGCAATAGTAACCATTTCGGCATTGCCGCCTACCACGCTATGATGGCATTGGAGCAAGACTATATCGGTATGGCCATGACCAATGCCAGTCCGCTGGTAGCGCCCGCTTTCAGCAAAGAGCGCATGCTTGGCACCAACCCTATTTGCTATGCCATTCCGGCGGGCGAAGAAGAACCTTTTGTATTGGACATGGCTACCAGTGCGGCAGCCAATGGCAAACTTGAAATTGCAGAGCGTAAAAACAAAGCATTGCCTCAGGGATGGTTAGAAAATAAAGCGGGTGAAACAACTACTAATCCCGCCGACTTAAAAGGTGGTGGCTATTTGTTACCACTAGGCAGTGATGCCGACCACGGCAACCACAAAGGCTATGGCCTGGGCGCCCTGGTGGATATTCTCAGTGGTGTACTTTCTGGTGCAAATTTCGGACCGTGGGTACCGCCATTTGTGGCCTTCCTGCCTGTATTGCCAGATTTACCAGGCAAAGGCATTGGTCATTTCGTTGGCGCCATGGATGTAGATGGATTTATTGAAACCAAAGCATTCAAGCAGCGTATGGATCAATGGATCAGAAGATTCAAAAATGCCACACCTGTTAATCCAGATCAACCTGTTATCATTCACGGTGCTCCAGAAGCTCAATTATACAAACATAGACTTGAAAGTGGCATTCCATTAATAGATAAAGTGTGCAAAGACCTCACAGAACTGGCCACCTCCTATTCACTCGACCATCCTTTTTAATTCATTCCAAAAATGAAACAATTCATAACCCCCTTTGCCATTGCTGCCGCTTTAACTTTAAGCAACTGCAATAACCCGGTTAAGAAAGCAGCAGACAGCACTTCTTATCCAGCTAAACCTGTTTTCAATCTTTATGACGACCCAAATCGTTTTGCTGATGTAGAAATACTTCGATACGACGTTCCAGGGTTCGACAAACTCTCATTAAATCAAAAGCTTTTGGTGTACTATCTTAGTGAAGCAGCTTTGTGCGGGAGAGATATAATCTACGATCAGAACAACAAAAACAACCTGCGCCTGCGTAAAACACTGGAAGAATTGTATGTCAATTACGAAGGCGACAAGAAAGCTGATGAGTTCAGATATTTTGAAGTTTACTTAAAACGTTTCTGGATGAGTAATGGCATTCACCATCACTATGCAGAAAACAAATTGCAGGCAGAATTTTCTTCTGACTTCCTAATGAAAATGATTAGTGCTGCACCAAAAGCACAATTGCCTGTTGGAGAAAACAAAGATACCACAGCCTTCAAAAAATGGCTGGTGGACATCGTCTTCAACCCTTCTGTTGAATCCAAACGCGTAAATAAAGCAGATGGAATCGACCAGATTAAAAGTTCGGCCAACAACTTCTATGAAGGCTTAACATTAAAAGAAGTAAAAGGATTTTATGATCCTAAAAAAGCCAATGATACCGTAGAACCAATCAGCTGGGGCCTCAATTCAAAACTGATTAAAGAAAACGGCAGTATCGTCGAAAAAACCTGGAAAGTTGGAGGCATGTACGGACAATCTATTTCTAAAATAGTTGAATGGCTGACCAAGGCTTTAGCTGTTGCCGAAACTGCCGAGCAAAAAGCAGCGATGCAATTACTCATTGATTTTTACAACAGTGGCGATCTGAAAACCTGGGATGCCTATAACATTGCCTGGGTGAAGGATGTTAACAGCAGTATCGACTACATCAATGGCTTTATAGAAGTATACCACGATGCTATCGGCATGCGTGCTAACTATGAATCTGCAATTGAAATTAATGATGCTGAGGCCTCTAAACGCATGGCGATCATTGCAGCCAATGCTCAGTGGTTTGAAGACAATTCGCCAATCAACAAAGAACACAAAAAAGCGAAGGTAGTGGGCATCACCTATAAAGTTGTGAATGTCGCCATGGAAGCAGGCGACTTGGCGCCTTCAACTGCCATCGGCGTTAACTTGCCTAATGCAGAATGGATCAGAGAAAAACACGGCTCTAAATCAGTGAGTTTGGGCAATATTGTTGATGCATACAACAAAGCCAATTCAGGTGGATTACTGGCTGAATTCTGCTGGGACTCAACACAGGTTAAACGTTCACAAACCTATGGTCAATTAGCCGCTAAACTACATACAGCCTTACACGAAGTGATTGGGCATGCCAGCGGACAAATGAACAAAGGCGTTACCAAAGACAACCTTGGCGCCTATGGCTCTACATTAGAAGAAGCGCGCGCCGACTTAGTCGCCTTGTACTACCTGATGGATAAGAAGTTGGTAGATATTGGCATCATCCCTAGTTTAGAAGTTGGTATGGCAGAATACGACGATTACATCCGCAACGGTTTAATGGTTCAGTTACGTCGCCTTCAACCCGGAGAAAGCATAGAAGAAGACCATATGAGAAATCGTCAGCTTGTTGCCAGCTGGGCCTATGAAGCAGGGAAAGCAGAAAATGTTATTGAGAAGAAAGTTAAAAATGGCAAAACCTATTTTGTCATCAACGACTATGTAAAACTAAGAACCATTTTCGGTCAGTTGCTTAATAAAATCCAAACCATCAAATCGACCGGCAATGCAGAAGAAGGAAAGAAACTGGTTGAAAACTACGGTGTAAAAGTGAATACTAATATCCATACTGAAGTGCTTAAGCGCACCAAGGCTCTGGACATTGCCGCATACAGAGGTTTTATCCAACCTAGATACACTCCAGTGGTAGTCAATGGTGTTATTACCGATATCAAAATAGACTACCAGGAATCTTATGTAGAGCAGATGTTAAGACATAGCAAGACCTATAATTTCCTGCCATACAACAACTAAAGTCAATCCATTTTTTGAATTTAAATTTGGCAATTAAATATTTTTCAATAGTTTTGAATTAATATATATTTTTATGAAAGTAATCAATCAAATCGGAAGCATCATGGCCATCTTCGGCATTTTAGCAATTGTACTGGGTTTCATGGACAGCGTACCAGCTTTGCTAGCATGGATTTACAACTGGGGTGAAAACACAGCCTGGATCATTAAAATTGCATTAACTGTAGTTGGTGGTGTTTTATGGTTTATTTCCAGACAGAAACTAGCTAATGTAGAATTAGCCAGCAGCGAAAATTCAGAAGAAAACAACGCTTAATACCTAAGAAAACTATACCTAAAAGGTCCGGACTAAACTCCGGGCCTTTTTTATTTCACTATGGTCAGTTTGCTGCTGTAGTTTTTCAGGTTAACAAAGTAGGTACCGGTTTGCCATTGTGAGACATCTAACATTAGTGACATAACTGGGTTTGTCAGCTTAGTTGAATAGACCACCCTACCTTCCATATTACTCACTGTCAAATCAGAATTGACATAGTCACCGTTCAATACAATTTCCACTTTACTGGAAGAAGGATTTGGATACAATTCAAAAAGCGGAGTGACGGAAGCCTCATTTACCCCTAGATTTTTATCGCGCATAGCAAAGACATAATCGCCTTTCAGGGCATTTTTAATCACCACCTTGCCTTGTTTATCGTTTTTATTACCATAGGTAAATTGCAAACCTTTCCACTCGCGCCAATAGTCGCCAGGAAAGGCACGGTACAAAACCGTTAGACTATCTTCTGTTTTAAAAATCAAGGTATGGTCTAAGTACCCTGTACCAGAGGTAGCACCTTTACGACCATCGTATTGCATTTCTAAATCAAAACTTAACGAATCATTCCAGATGCCATCTACACTTAGGTATCTGTAATTGCTCATGTAGGGATATGAAGTAATATATTTTTCTGGTCCTACCCAATGGTGCTCCACTCTTAACAAAGCAGAATCGTCAACTTTATTGATGATTAATTTGCTCATGGTTTCAGGCAGGTCATATGTACCTTTTGATCCAACAGTAAGAGTTCTGTCGGTGATAGCATCGCTTAGTTTTTCGTCGTAATCCACACAAACCATGACTGGTTTAAATGGCAGAGTCACGGTAAACGTTTCCTCTTCTGAATTCAAAATAATTCGGCGTTTTTCGTAATGAGTTCGGTCTTTAAAGAAAAACACTTCTACAGGCAGATTGGTATAGACTGTAGATTTAAATCTTGGTTTTTGAAGCGTGTTAAAGGTCAGGGTAAACGGACCGCTCCCAGTGTGTATTTGTTTCTGAATAATGACATGCGGAAAACCAGGTTGAAAAACAAAATGATTAAAGAAATCTGTGGCTATTACACCGCTACCAGCTTGTGCAAATATGTTTTGCATATCATAAGAGGAAGCATTCTTCAGGCGGTATTGGGTTTGGTAGTTACGGCAAGCGATGAAGAAAAGCGAATCACCCATCACACCGCGCAGACTGTGCACCACATCTGCCCCTTTTTTGTATACATGGTTGCCATAAGTAATGGCTTCAGGAATATTAATCATACTGTAGGGCTGACCATCGTTGATGTGGGCATAGCGCAAAACAAAAAGATGATTAGACAGAATCGATTTTTTATAGGCAATCAGTCCTCTTAGTTTTTCGGTAAACAGATGTTCACAGTAACTAGCCCATCCCTCGTTAAGCCACATATCGCCAACAGTCTGACAAGTTACCTGATTGCCCCACCAGTGGTGAGACAATTCGTGGGCCATCAAAGTTTCATAATTAGAAGTACCATCTGCAAAAAGAAGAGGGTAAGTAATATTACCGGCATGTTCCATAGCACCTGAGGAAAAAGGCACCATGTTATACCCCACTTTTGAGTAGGGTTGAGCACCAAAAGCCTGCTCAAAAAAGCGGATAGCATCCGGCAGATTGACAAACGAACTGGCCACTTTCGTTGAATCAGATGCTTTACAGAAAAGCTGTGTCGGAAAACTGGACGACATACCATTGTAGTTGCCGTTAATGATATGAAATTTGCTAACTGACACAGAGGCCAGGTAAACGCTTAGAGGGACCGTTTCGCGGTAGTGCCAAATTTTGGAGACACCTGTATTTTGGACCGATTGGAGCACCCCATTACAGGCGGCGGTATAGGCCGTATCCGTTTCGATGTACATATCGTAAGTCGATTTCATTGGAAACTCGTCGACGCATGGCAGCCAGGCTCTCCCGAAGGTGTGGGGAGATACCGCAAATCCAACCCCCAGATTAAAGGCATAATCGCCAGAGAAATAAAATCCACCCCAACCGCTTGGATCGGCAGCAGGCGTTCCGTGGTAATAAACAGTGATATCAGCAGAATCACCAGACGCCACTGTTTTTCCGAGTTGAATAATTAAAGACTCTCCAGAATGTGAAAAGTTGAGTGAACGTGTACCTTCAAACACAGAATCAGTAAGCAATTGTTTCAAATCCAGACGAACAAAGTTGGTGGTGACTTTAAACTTTAGGTGATGGGTGACTGATCCAGCAATGGTTCTGGCGCCAAAATTCCTGATACTAAGGCGAACATCCGTATGCGAAATGGCAAAAGAATCGACACGCAAAGCAAAGCAGTGACTTGAAATAAAAAGCAAAAAAAGACCTGTTAACAATTTGATGCGGCTCATATCTATTTGAAAAATTCAAATTTAATAGTATTTTTACACTTTAATTAAATTGATATATGAATAAATTTTTACTGGTTTTAGTGATGTCTATGGCTGTAAAACTGAATGCTCAGATACAGATTACTCAGTCGCATATGCCATCCATCAACGACACGCTCCGATATAGCACTGCCATTGGTGCCACTTTTAATTTTGTTCAAAAAGGGGCAAATTATAACTGGAACTACAGCAATCTCGGCATTACTGGTCAGGGCATCTACAAATACCAGGCTGTTACCAGCACCCCTTACTCTATTTTACTGCTCTCTAAACTACCTTTCGGAGCAATCGGTTATAAAGTAGCAGACAGTATAGGAGCCGGGCAGTTTGCGTTTAAAAACCTGTATAATTTCTTTGAGAAAAAAACCAATGTTTGGCGTGCTGTCGGCACAGGCTTCACTTTATCAGCCCTGCCATTTCCAACCGGAGGCATCTACAGCGATTTTGACGAGATTTACACTTTACCACTAAACTATAACGACAGTGATTTTACCACTTTTCAGGTAACAACGCCACTAGGCAATCAGTTAATCACCTTAGGCTCATACAAACAAAAAGGCACCCGTTCCAATAAAGTAGAA
This sequence comes from Bacteroidota bacterium, assembly GCA_027490055.1. Taxonomy (GTDB): domain Bacteria; phylum Bacteroidota; class Bacteroidia; order NS11-12g; family UBA955; genus JABMMZ01. Next base: position 16,521 of record JAIXYV010000115.1, read on the forward strand.
GGCTGGGGCACAATTACAACGCCATATGGCACTAACATTTCTTGCTTAAAAATAAAATCTGTAGTAACCGAAATAGATTCTATTAAGATTTCAACGCCATCAGTCAACCTGGGTTTCCCAGCTGACAGAGTGGAATACAGATGGTTGAGCACTTCCGAAAAAATTCCGGTATTAGAAGTTGTAGGCACTGAAATTGGAGGCATTTTCACACCAAACCAAATCAGGTACCGCGACCGTTTCAGAAGCGCTGGCGCATCGCCACTTGGTCCGCGCATTAAGTTCGATGCAGATAAATACTCAGGCAAGGCCGGCAAAGACACTTTTTACTTTATTAATCAATCTCGTCCAAACATTGGCAATACCTATCAGTGGAGTTTCACGCCAAACAAAGGCATTCGTTTTGTAGAAGGAACCTCTGCTACTTCAGGTACACCAATCGTAGTATTTGATAGTGCAGGCGTTTACTCTGTCACTCTAAAAGGCACCAATTTCGGCGGCAGCAACGATAGCACCGCTACTAACATGATCACGATTCAGAGAGACGGCAACAACCAAAGTATTGGCAAAATTGCTCAGCAGCAAATGACTGTTTATCCTAATCCGGTAAATGGCGACATCTATTTAAATCAAGCAGAGCTGGCTGGATTCAGCGCTTACATCTTCGATTACAGCGGTCGTTTAATCAATCAAAGCTTTATCGATCAAAGACTCACTGTTACGACTTCAGATCTGAGTACTGGTTCATATATTTTAGTTCTGCGCTCAGAATCCGCTATTTATTACACGACATTCATCAAAGAATAATATGAAAAAACTCCTACTAATTCTGGCTTTTACAGGTTTAATTTCTGTCAGAGCACAAAACATTAAAGACTCTTCATTTCTGGTTAGTGCCTCACACAATGTGGCATTGAATCAGATTACAATTAGCTGGACTACCACTGATGCCTCGGGTTTTCAGATTCAGAGAAAATCGATGAACACCATTAACTGGGACAATCCGATTGGCAATGTCGCCGGTACAGTTAGTTCATTTACGGATACCACTGCCAAAAAAGGAGAACTATACGAATACCGCATTCTAAAAACTAAAGGCAACAGAGTAAGAGCCGTTGGTTATGTGGCTGCCGGAATAGCGGTTCCTTTGAGAGATTACAAACGCAATGTCCTGATCTTAGTAGATTCAAGCACCTATAATGGCATTGATAGTTCTGCCTGGAAGACACTAAAAAACGACTATTACATGGACGGATACGGTGTGGATTTAAAACTCATTTCAGAGTATTCAAAGCCCCCTGCAATTAAACTAGTAATCAACAGCTGGTACAACATCAACAAGAACTTAAACAATCAGGTCTTATTGGTTGGACGAGTACCAGTAGCCTACTCAGGTAGTATGTTAGCCAATACGATCGACTTACCACCAGATGCTCACCCTGACCATGGAGGAGCATGGCCAACAGACTGCTACTATGCGGAAATGAATGGCAACTGGACAGATGTCAATACCATGATTACCAATGTTACCAGAGCAGACAACAAAAATGTACCTGGTGATGGCAAATTTGACCAGCATTTTTTACCAGATGATCTGGATATTCAAATTGGTCGCGTCGACTTCAGAAACCTACCTGCACAGGGCAGCACAGACATTAAACTGGTAGAGCAATATTTAAGAAAACTGCACAATTACAAATCTGCAGCAGTAAAGGTACCAAGCAAAGGCTTTATCTCGGATAATTTCGGTTACCTGGGCGGCGAAATGCCTATGAGAAGTGGCTGGAACAATGCCTCATCTATTGTAGGCAAAACCAATATTCGCAGTACCGGCAATTACTTCGACTCTGCCAAAGTGAATGCTTATTTATATGCCAATGTTATGGGTGGTGGCAGCTTCACTACTTGTGGTGGCGTTGGCAGTTCATCTCAGTTTAAAGACAGTATTTTATCGGTCTTCAATGTTATGTTCGGTAGTTATTTCGGCGACTGGAACACGACAGACAATATATTAAAAAGCTGTTTAGCCAGCAAAGGTTTAACACTTACCAATGTCTGGGCACACCGTCCGCACTGGTACTTCCATCAGATGGCCATGGGCTTACAGGTTGGACATTCAGTCATTACCTCTCAGAACAACCTTACCGATTTCAATTTAGCCAGTGGTTATATTGGAAGTTTCAACGGCACTTACCTCGACAGAAGAATCAGCATGAATTTGTTGGGTGATCCCACTTTAAGATTAAGCTATTTAAACATGCCATCTAACTTAACGGCGACCAAAGTTAATGGCAATACGGATGTTACTCTTACCTGGGATGCGTCAAGTGAGCCAGGCTTATTGGGTTATAACATCTATCGCACCAACAAAAAAGGCGATGTGTACTACGGCATTAATACCTCTCCGGTAACTGGACTGACCTTTACCGACAACAACCCATATGCCGGCACCAACTATTATATAGTTAAAGCTGTTAAAATGGAGAATGGCACTTGCGGTACGTACATGAACAGCAGTTTAGGCATTATGGCAGCTGTTGACAATGTGAACGGCAACAATACTGGCATCGAGAGAGCAGAAGTAAGTGTCATGAGTATTTATCCGAACCCTGCTACAGAGACCGTTAGTATAACCGGCGTGGTTGAATCTACGGTTCAGGTATTAGACATCAATGGCAGAGTTATATTCAGCGGCAAGAGCACTGAAGACAAATTAAGTATTAATGTTTCTGAGTGGAGCAAAGGCATTTACATCATTGTAAGTAAACGCGACAACAAAATAGAAACAGGCAAACTTGTAATTCAATAAAAGGTCTTATTTTTGCACCCTATCACAACTTATGATATTAAAAGGAAAAAAAGGAATCATTTTCGGCGCACTTGACACTAAGTCGATCGCATGGAAAGTAGCGGAGCTGGCACATGCTGAAGGCGCCGAGTTCATTTTAAGCAACGCACCAATCGCATTAAGAATGGGCACTATCAATGAATTGGCTGCTAAAACCAATTCAGAGGTTATAGCCTGTGATGTTAGCTTAGATGCAGACATGGACAATCTGATTGAGGCAGCTGTTGCTAAATTTGGCAAACTCGATTTCGTATTGCACAGTATTGGAATGAGTTTAAACGTCAGAAAGAAAAATCCGTATAACGATTTGAACTACGATTTCATGCATAAAACATTTGACATTTCTGCTATCTCTTTTCACAGATTGATGCAGACATTAATGAAAAAAGATGCAATGAATGAGTGGGGCAGCATTGTGGCACTTACTTATATTGCCGCTCAGAGAGTATTCCCTGATTACAACGAGATGGCTGAATCAAAAGCTTTACTGGAAAGTTTTGCAAGAAGTTTTGGTTACCATTTTGGCAAATCTAAGAAAGTGAGAGTTAACACGATTTCTCAGAGTCCGACCATGACTACTGCAGGCAGTGGCGTTGGAGGCTTTGATGCTTTCTACACATATGCCGACAAAATGAGTCCGCTAGGCAATGCCAGTGCAGAGTCATGCGCGAACTATGTGGTATCATTATTCAGCGATTACACCAGATATGTAACAATGCAGAACCTATTCCACGATGGTGGTTTCAGTTTCACAGGTATCAGCAGCGACATTATGGAATTGGTTGGCAAAGCAGGCGCTGCAGAAGCCGGTCAATAAACGATTTATAACATTTAGAAATGCCTCGGAACAACACCGGGGCATTTTTTTTGTCCGAAAAAAAGAAAGATTCGTCCTATTTTCGTGTAAGTACCCAACCATTTTTTGGGGAGGTACGTCATTTGCTATAGAACAACAGGTTAAGGTTCCATGTCATTCACACCAGACATATCGATACAGTTAACTGAAAGCAGGCAAAAAACACTGTTACAAGATCCGGAACTTGTAGCAATGATAGATGCTTGTATGGCAAACGACCGGTCGGCTCAGGCCCAGCTGTACAAAAGATACTATGGCAAGATGATGTCGCTGTGTATGCGCTATGTCAGAAACAGAGACGACGCTATGTCGGTACTCAATTATGGCTTCTTAAAAGTCTTTAAAAGTTTATCTACGTACCACTACAACGGCTCTTTTGATGGCTGGATCCACAGAATTGTTTACAACAGCATTATAGACCAGTTGAGAAGCAACATGCGAGAAATGAAAACAAGTGAACTTACGGAAGCCACTGAAACTATCAGCAACAGCAGTTCCGGACTGCAAAACTTGATGGCAGAGGATCTCTACAAGTTACTGGATGAGCTCCCAGACAGCACCCGAATCGTTTTTAACATGTTTGCCATCGAAGGCTATAAACACGAAGAAATTGCCGAACGACTAAACATCTCTGCCGGTACCAGCAAATGGCATGTCAATCAGGCAAGAACCATCCTGAAATCACTTTTAACCCAAGACCATCAAGCATCATGA